>JBCCLX010000132.1:0-9963 GCA_039026635.1 Pseudomonadota bacterium | reverse complement strand
CTACGATATTGCGAAAACAAGAGCCACAAACATCAATTACAACTATGCCTTTGTGAATAATGAATTACGCTTGGATGCCTTTTTAAGCACCGATGTGGATAACAAATTCAGCGAGCCAGATCGCCGGTGCGGCGAGGATGAGCGCATCAGCGGCCAGCCCTCCATCCCCCCGCGCCGGATCCGCCGCGGCCAGCACCACACCCCCGCCCATGGAATGGCCAAGGACGATCAGCGGCAGATCCGGGTGCTGGGCCGCAACAGCGCGAGACAGGGCAACCGCGTCATCGATCAGGGCCGGTGCCCCGGGCCAACGCCCCCATGTCACTCCTCGGCCAAAGCCGCGCTGGTCCGGGGCATAGGTCGTGATCCCGGCTGCTGCCCAGGCCGAGGCCGCGCCCGAGAAAGTCGAGGCGCCATGATCGCCGTAGCCATGCAGGGCCAGGATCACCGCCGCGGGCGCCTCCGCCTCCCATACCGTCACCGGCAGCGCGCTGCCATCGGCGGCAGGCAGGTTGGCCTCGATCGGCACCTGCGGGGGCAAGGATGGCCCCGCCCGGTCCGGCGGGAGCGGCCCCCCGGCGCTGCACGCCGCGAGGAGGCCCAGCATGAGCGACAGGAGCCGCCGAAACAGAGATCCGCGCACCTCGCCCATCACGACAGGAGCGCCGCGACGCGCTGGCGCAATTCGGGCACCACCTCGGCCTCGAACCACGGATTGCGCTTGAGCCAAGCGGTGTTGCGCCAACTCGGATGGGGCAGCGCCAGCCTGTCCGGCACCTGCTCCCGCCATGCCGCCACCCGCGCCGTCACCCCCCCGCGCGGCGGCGGACCCAGGTGCCAGCGTTGCGCATACTGCCCGATGACAAGCGTCAGCCGGATCGCCGGCAGAAGATCGAGGATCGTGTTGCGCCAGGTCTGCGCACAGAGCGGCGGTGGCGGCAGGTCCGACCGCTTGGCGTCATAGCCGGGGAAGCAAAATCCCATGGGCACGATCGCCAGGCGCGACGCATCGTAGAACTCTGCCCGCCCGATCCCCATCCACTGCCGCAGCCGGTCACCGGACGGGTCGTCGAAGGGCAGGCCCGAGCGATGGACCCGCATGCCTGGCGCCTGGCCCGCGATCAGGATGCGCGCGCGCGGATCGACCTGAAACACGGGCCTGGGCTCATGCATGGTCTCGGTCGCGGCAAAGCGCGGGGCGCAGAGCCGGCACGCCCGCAGACGCTCTAGAACCGCGATGGTCGCAGGCGGTGGACAGGGCAGCGGTGCGGGCGCGGCCGGGCCGGCCTCATCCTTCATCGATGCCGAGACGCGCCGCGACCCGCTGGCGCGCTAGCCCCGCATCGCGGTCCTCGACATAGAGGAGCCCGCAAAGCTTGCGGACAAGGGCGGACTCTTCGGCCGAGCGCGTCCCATCGGCGTAAGCCACCTCCCATACGGCTTCGACGATCCCGATACGCTCCTCGAAGGGCACCGCGGATTTGAGCGCACTGGTAAAGCGTTGAAGGCCAGCCGCGTTCTCCTCCGCAGCCTCCGCCTCCGCCCTCAGCGCCGCCGCCGCCGCGGCATCGAGCGCGTACCGACGGGCCAAAATGGCGTCGATATCCGCCTGTTCCGAAGCGTCATAGACACCATCCGCGCGCGCGGCATGAACCAGGACGACGGCCATCGCGTCGCGCGCATCGCGGCCATCGAGGGCGGGGGCTTCCGGACGGGAAACGCCGGTGAGCTTTTCGAGAAGTCGATCCAACATAGGCGATCTATAGCGCGGTCTGCGCCGGCCCGAAAGAAGCGACGGCGCCATAGGCCAGCCCATACACACGACCGTGCGCGGGCACAGGCCAGCACCAACCCACAACCGTGACGCCCGCCCGCGAATGCGCTAGATGCCGGCCCAACGCCCGAGCCGCGGCATCCCGCTGCGCGCCAGGTTGCCAGGACCCTGCACCATGCCGGACAGCGCAGATCCCACCCCCAGCGTGATGATCGGAAACGCCGCTTTTGGCGCCAACCGTCCAGCCGGCCTGATCGCCGGGCCCTGTCAGGCGGAAAGCGCGGCGCAGTCGATCGACATTGCCGGCGTCTTGGCAGAGATCGGGCGGGACGAGGGGATGGGCATCGTCTTCAAGGCGAGCTTCGATAAGGCAAACCGCACCTCGCTCGGCGGCAAGCGCGGGCTGGGGCTCGACGAAGGCCTTGCCGTGTTGGCCGAGGTGAAGCGCGCCACCGGCCTGCCCGTGCTGACGGATGTGCATTTGCCAGAACAGTGCGCGGTGGTGGCCGAGGTGGTCGACGCCTTGCAGATCCCGGCATTTCTCTGCCGGCAGACGGATCTGCTGCTGGCCGCGGGGGCGACGGGCCTGCCGATCAACATCAAGAAAGGCCAGTTCCTCGCGCCCTGGGACATGAAGAATGTGGCTGCGAAGCTTGCGAGCACGGGCAACAGCCAGATCATGCTCTGCGAGCGGGGCACAAGCTTTGGCTACAACACACTGGTCGTGGATATGCGCGGGCTGCCCCAGATGGCGGCGACGGGTTATCCGGTGGTCTTCGACGCCACCCATTCGGTGCAGCAGCCGGGCGGGCTGGGCGGTGCCTCGGGCGGGCAGCGCGGGTTTGCGCCGGTGCTGGCGCGGGCGGCGGCCGCGGTCGGCGTCGCCGGGTTCTTCATCGAATGCCATCCCGATCCCGATAACGCGCCCTCCGATGGCCCGAACATGATCCCGCTCGACCAGATGCCCGCCACGATCGCCCGCATTGCCGCCTTCGACAGGCTGGCAAAGGGCCTCATCTGAGCCAGTTTCGCCCGACAGAGGGTTCGCGACCGAACGATCCACACCGGCCGCCGCAGATGCGGGCGCCGCGTGCAACGACCCCGAGGAGGACGCCCGATGACGCAGCCGATGCCCGCCCCCAGCACGACGGTTGAGGAGAACACCTGGGAGAGCCTCTGGCAGCCCATGATGAAGCCCACGGGGTTTCGCGAATACGATGCCCGCTGGCGCTATCCTGAGGAGATCAACCTGCTCGGGATCCAGGCGCTGGGTCTGGGGCTCGCCACGCAGCTGTATGAGGCGGGGCTGCCGGCCGTCGTGGCCGTGGGCAATGACTACCGGTCTTACTCGCTGGCGATCAAACAAGCGCTGACGCTAGGGCTCGTGCAGGGGGGTGCTGAGGTGCGCGATATCGGGCCCTGCATCACGCCCATGGCCTATTTCGCGCAGTTCGACCTCGATGCGCAGGCTGTGGCGATGGTGACGGCCTCGCATAACCCAAACGGCTGGACGGGGGTGAAGATGGGCATGCACCGCCCGCTCACCCATGGGCCGGACGAGATGGCGCGGCTGAAGGCGATCGTGCTCGGCGGCGAGGGCGTGGAGCGGCCCGGCGGCCGCGTGATCCGCGAAGAGGGCGTGATGGAGCGCTATATCGCCGATCTGGTGGGCGATTTCCGCATGTCGCGCCCGCTCCGCGTGGTCTGTGCCACCGGCAATGGCACGGCCTCGGCCTACGGGCCCGAGGTGCTGCGTCGGATCGGGGTGGAGGTGATCGAGAGCCACAGCGCGCTCGATTACAATTTCCCCAACTACAACCCGAACCCCGAGGACATGGCCATGCTGCATGACATGGCCGACACGCTGAAGGCCCATGGCGCGGATCTGGCGCTGGGCTTCGATGGCGATGGGGATCGCTGCGGCGTGGTGGACGACGAGGGTGTCGAGATTTTCGCGGATAAGGTCGGGGTCATCATGGCGCGCGATCTCGTGAAACTCTATCCGGGCGCGACATTCGTGGCGGATGTGAAGTCCACGGGGCTTTTTGCGAGCGATCCGGCGCTGCGCGCGGCGGGCGCGAAGGCAGATTACTGGAAGACAGGGCACAGCCATATGAAGCGGCGGGTGCATGAGTTGGGCGCGCTCGCGGGCTTCGAGAAGTCGGGCCACTACTTTTTGGCCCCGCCCATCGGCAAGGGCTATGACGACGGCATGCGCGTCGCTGTCGAGCTCTGCAAGCTGATGGACCGCAACCCCGACATGACGTTCTCGGATCTGAGAAAGGCGCTGCCGGTGGTGCACAATACACCCACGATGTCGCCCCACTGCCCGGACGAGGAAAAATATGCCGTGATCGAGCGGCTGCAGGGCAAGCTGGTGGCGATGGGGGCCGACGGTGCGCATCTGGGACCGCGCAAGATCGCCGAGGTCGTTACGGTCAATGGCGCGCGCGTGATGCTGGAGAACGGGGCCTGGGCGTTGGTGCGCGCCTCCTCCAATACGCCCAATCTCGTGGTCGTCTGCGAGACGCCGGAGAGCCGGGAGGAGCTGGTCGCGATCTTCGAGGCGCTCGATGCCGTGATCCGGACAGAACCCTCGGTCGGGGAGTATGACCAGCGGCTGTAGAGGCGGGATCCTGGGCCCGGCGGGGGCGCGCGTCCGCGGCTTCGCCCCGAGCCCTCACGGGCTCGGACCTCAGCGCGCCCACCCGCCCTGCCCGCCGCCAGGAGCGCCCTCGGCCGAGGCGAGCACGGTTTCGAGTTGGGCAAAATGAGCCTCCCAGCTCGGGCGCTCCCAGTCCACCATCCGCGCGATTTGAGCGTTGCGCTCGGGCGAGCCTTCCGGCGTGTAGGCGCGGATCGCGCGGAGCCAGGCGGCCCCGTCTGCGGGATCGAGCCAGTCCGGCACATCGCCGCCGAGCTCTCTGAGCGCGGGCAGGTCGGCAGCGATCGCGGGTGTGCCCGCGGCGAGCGCTTCGCCGAGCGGCAGACCGTAACCTTCCGCAAAGCTTGGAAAGAGGAGCGCCCGGGCGCCGGCGAGGAGGGCTGCGACCGTGGCATCGTCTGCCGCCGGATACTCGAAGACGGTGCGCCCCCGCGCTGGCGAGCGATCGAGCATCTCGAAGACCTGATCCGCGGCCCAGCCACGCCGGCCCACGATGTGCAGATGGGGCAGTGTCTCGGGCGGGCCCTGCTCGGAGAGGCCGCGCCAGAGCGTGAGGGTCAGAAGGTGGTTCTTGCGGCCCTCGATCGTGCCGAGCTGCACGAAATGGCCGGCGGAGGGGGGCAAGGCGAGGGTGTGCGGATCGGTGGGGCGCGGTGCGGGGATGCCGAGGGGGAGCACGCGGCCCGGCGGCGGTCGGCGGCCCTGTTCCGCCGCCCAAGCCGCCACGCCGCGACCGGTGGCAGCGGAGTTGTAGAGGTGCAGATCCGCCATCAGTGCCGCGGCCAGACGGGTGCGGAAGCGCCGCCCTGCCGCCGGCACCGTGAACGCCGGATGGGTGATCGGGATGAGATCGTGGAGGAGGACGATGCGCCGGATGCCAACCGCCCCGAGCGCCGCCAAGAGCACCTCACTGAGGTTCTCATGCCCCGTATTGAGATAGAGGGCGGGGCGGGGCAGGACCTGGGCGAGCGCCCCTGGCCTGGGGGCGATGATGGCCGTCGCGGCGCGGCGCACGGCCGCCTCCGCCGCACGCTGGCTCGGATCGCGCCAGGGCGACAACCGGGCGCGCAGGTCCAGCGCTTCGTCACTCGGGCAGGCCAGACCGGCAGCGAGCCGAGGGGCTGCGGCAGGGGGCACCAGCGCGATCTGGCGCGGGCCCTGACCATCGGGATCCCGGCCGAGACCGGCGAGCAGCCAGGCGCCGCCGGGGCGCCTGAGCGCCCAAGCGAGATAGGCGCTTTCGACCCGGTCGATGCCGCTCGGACGGCTGATATGGGCGCGGCGCAGGCTGCGCGTGATGTCGAGCACGAGGGGCGGCAGGGCCCCAGTATCGCTCCTCACGCCCACGCGGCCTGCGATCCCTTGGCCTGTCCGCCGACCTGTCTTAGGGGCCCTACGCCGCCCCGACCCCCACTCCGCATACCAAGCGCCCGGCTCAGGCGGCGAGGTCTTCTGCGGTCAGCGCTTTGAGGAACTGGGCGAATTCGGGGCCGAGATCCTCCCGCATCAGGGCGAAGGCGACAGTCGCCTGCAAGAACCCCTGTTTCGAGCCGCAATCATAGCGCCGGCCTGCAAAGCGAAAGCCCGTCACGCCACCCGGTTCGTCGACCTGGGCCGCGATGGCATCGGTGAGTTGGATCTCCCCCCCGGCGCCGCGCTCTTTACGGTCGAGAAAGCTCATGACCTGCGGCGTCAGGATGTAGCGGCCGATCACGGCCGTGTTGGAGGGGGCCACCTCTGGCTTCGGCTTCTCGACCATGCCGCCGACCTCGACGATCGCGCCCTTGTCCTCCCGGATCGCCAATGTTCCGTAGGCGGAGATGTTCTCGGGCACCACATCGAAGGCGGCCACCATGCAGCCGCCCTTGCCGCGGGCCTCGTAGGCCTCCACCATTTGAGCCATACAGCCCTTCTTTGCGTTGATCACGTCATCGGGCAGGATGACGGCGAAGGGCTGGTCGCCGATCAGCCGGCGCGCGCACCAGACCGCATGGCCGAGGCCCAACGCCTCCTGCTGGCGGATATAGGCGATGGCGCCTGAGGGCATGGTGGCGTTGCGCACCTCGGCCAAGAGCGTCTCTTTTCCCTTGCTCTCCAGCGCCGTCTCCAGCTCCTGATTGCCGTCGAAGAAATCCTCGAGCGAGGATTTGCCGCGCGCGGTCACGAAGATGAACTCGGTGATACCGGCCTCGCGCGCCTCATCGATGGCGTATTGGATCAAGGGCCGGTCGACGAGGGGGAGCATCTCCTTCGGCATGGATTTCGTGGCAGGCAGAAAGCGGGTGCCGAGGCCTGCGACGGGGAAGACCGCGGTCCGGACGGGCTTGGTCATCGGGTATCCTCTCTGGTTCCTGCGCCGGCTTTGGCCGGTTGTTCCTCTGATCACCGGCCGGCCGCGGCGGGGATGGTCCTGCTCGGTCGGCCCGGGTCATCGCACAGTGACGCGGCGGCATCGTGGCATTGTTGAGAAGACCGCCTGCACAACGCAGTCACTCACGTCCCCTGTGGAGCGCCTGCTCCACGCGCGGGACGTCCTCGGGGTTGTTGACCTCCCAGAAAACCGCCCCGCGCGCCTCAACCTCAACGCATTGCACAGGGATACCGTTCTCTAGGAACCGGAGCTGCTCGAGCCCCTCTGCCCCTTCCAGGAAACCTTGGGGCAAGCCGGGGTATTCGGCAAGTGCTGCAGCGCGAAAGGCGTAGACCCCCACATGATGGAAGGCAGGGACAGGCCCGCCGGCGCCGAAAGGTAGGACTTCCTTGGAGAAATAGAGCGCACGGCCCGCACGATCGGTCACGGCCAGGGTGCCACCAACGCGTCCCGCAGCGCGATCCGCCCGAAAAGCGGCCAGCGCTTCGGCATCGCAGCGTAGCACGGGCGTGGCGACAGAGATGGCGGGATCGGCGCGCATTGCCTCAACCAAGGCGGTGACGAACCAGGGGGGCGTGAGCGGCGCGTCGCCTTGCAGATTGACGATGATGCCGTCGAGGTTGAGGGCATCCGCGGCCTCGGCGCAACGCTCTGTTCCATTGGCGGCCTGCGGGTCAGTCATCGCCACCTCGGCGCCGAAACCCTCCGCCGCGTGGGCGATTCGCGAATCATCAGTGGCCACGATCACCCGGTCGATCCCCGGAACAGCGCGCGCAGCCTCCCAGGCGCGCTCGATCAGCGTCTTCACCGTCCCATCGGGCGCACGCAGCGCCACGAGCGGCTTGCCGGGGAACCGGCTTGAGGCGTAGCGCGCGGGCACGATGATCGAGACAGGATCGCCCACGGTTCACTCCAACCAGTCGATCGGCACGCCAGGGCCATAGGCGATGAAATGCGGGTTCTTCCAGCCGGCCTTGCCATAGGCGAGTGGGCGCAGGTGCTTGAGGTCGCGCACTTCGCCGCCGGCGGCCCGCAGCACCGCATGGCCGGCCGCCGTGTCCCACTCCATCGTGGGCCCTAGGCGGGGGTAGAGATCAGCCTCACCGGCAGCCACCAGGCAGAATTTCAGAGACGAACCGGCGTTCCGCGTCTCGGCCACATGGAAGCGCGCGATGACGGCCTCGGTCTCAGGATTGTTGTGCGATTTCGAGGCAACGACGGAGAGCCGCTCGGGATCGGCGTCGCGCACGGCGATCGATACCTCGCTATCGGCAACTGGATGGACCAGCGCGTCCGTCTCCTCCTGCAGCGCGCCGCCGGCGGCGTTGGTGCGAAACAGGCGGCCGCGGGCCGGCGCCAGGACCACCCCCATCACAGGTCGGCCTTGCTCGACCAGCGCGATGTTGACCGTGAAGTCACCCCGGCGCTTCACGAATTCCTTCGTGCCATCCAGCGGATCGACGATGAAGAACCGGTCCGGTGCATCGCCATGGGTCTCGACACGCTCTTCCGTCACCACAGGGATCTCAGGGAAGGCCGCGGCGAGCCCCGCATGGATGATCGCATCGGCCGCCAGATCCGCCTCCGTCACCGGCGAGGCGTCCTCCTTCTCGGCGACCTCGAAATCCTCCCGCTCGTAGACGGCCATGATGGCGCGGCCTGCCTCCAGGGCGAGGCGTCGGATCTCGACCTCGATCTCTTCCATCGTCCCCCCGGCTTCTGCCCCAGGTTTTTTGCGCAGCCCCTCGCCCCGCCTGCCGCCTCATAGGCATCCAACGCAGGCTTGGCCAGACGACAACGCGGGCGCTTTCCTTGCTTCCCGCCCAGGCCCCCGCCTATCAGGGAATGGTCAACAACGGGGAAACACCATGCCCGCCTTCATCCGCCATGACGCGCCCGATTTCGACGCGCGCTTTACAGCGCTGGCCGAGGCCAAGCGGGCCTCCGACGCCGGGGTCGATGCGCCGGTCGCCGAGCTGATCGCCGAGGTGCGGGCCAGGGGGATCGACGCAGTCGCCGCGCTGACCCGTCAGTTCGACCGCTGGGAGGCAACGCCGGAGACGCTGCGCCTTGGTGAGGACGCGATTGACGCGGCCATCGCCGAGGTGCCGGAGGACGCGCGCGCAGCCCTCAGCCTCGCGGCCGAACGCATCAGCGCCTATCATGCCCGTCAGATCCCCGAACCGGCGGATTGGGAGGATGCGGCAGGCATCCGCCTTGGCTGGCGTTGGACGCCTGTGGATGCGGCGGGGCTCTATGTGCCGGGCGGGCTCGCGAGCTACCCCTCCTCGCTCCTGATGAATGCCGTGCCCGCGAGCGTCGCCGGCGTCGGTCGCCGGATCATGTGCGTGCCCACCCCCGATGGCGTGCTGAGCCCACTGGTGATGCTCGCTGCACGACTTTCAGGGATCGATGAGATCTGGCGTATCGGCGGCGCCCAAGCGATTGCGGCCATGGCCTATGGCGCGGGCCCCCTGGCGCCGGTCGACGTCATCACGGGTCCCGGCAATGCCTATGTGGCCGCGGCGAAGCGGCAGGTCTTCGGCCATGTGGGCATCGACATGATCGCGGGGCCCTCGGAGGTGCTGGTGATCGCGGATCGGGACAACAACCCCGATCTGATTGCCATCGACCTGCTCGCCCAGGCCGAGCATGACGAGACCGCCCAGTCCATCTGCATCACCGACGATGCAGCCTTCGGCGAGGCGGTAATGGCGGCGGTGGAGGCCCGTCTCGCGCGCCTGCAACGCCGCGCCATCGCGAGCGCCAGCTGGGCGGCCCATGGCGGGGTGATCGTCGCGCAAGATCTCGATCAGGCGGCCGAGCTCGCCAATCGGATCGCGCCCGAACATCTGGAGCTCGCGGTCGAGGACCCGGATGCGCTGGCGGGCAAGATCCGCCACGCGGGCGCCATCTTTCTCGGCCGACACACGCCCGAGGCGCTCGGCGACTATGTGGCCGGGCCCAATCACGTTCTGCCAACGGCGGGATCGGCGCGCTTCTCCTCCGGCCTCTCAGTGCTCGACTTCATGAAGCGCACGACGCTGACCCGCGCCTCCGCCGCTGGCCTTGCCGCCATCGGGCCCGCCGCCGCGCGCCTTGCCGAGGCCGAGAGCCTGGAGGCTCATGGCCTGTCGATCACCGACCGCCTTG
>JBCCLX010000131.1:0-10018 GCA_039026635.1 Pseudomonadota bacterium | reverse complement strand
GCGCTGACGGGTGTGGGCGCGGCCATCGCACCCGGTAGCCAGAGGTGAAACGGGATCTGGGCCGATTTCGTGAAGGCCCCCAGCAGGACGAGCGCGAGGATCGCGGGATAGAGCGCGTGTTCTGTGAGCCCCTCTGCCGCGACGATCTCCGAAAGCCGCGTGGTGCCCGCCGCCGAGGCGAGCAGGACAAGCCCAGCGAGGAGCGCCAGCCCTCCCATGCCTGTGATCAGCAGCGCCTGCCAGGCATTGCGCCGGGCGGTCGCGTTCTCATGGCTGAAGGCCACCAGAAGGAAGGAGGAGACCGTTGTCATCTCCCAGAAGACGAAGAGCAGGAACAGATCGTCGGCCAGCACCACGCCCAGCATCGCCGCCGTGAACAGACCGAGATAGATGAAGAAGCGCCCGAGATGGCGGTGCCCCTTGAGATAGCCGCGGGCGTAGATCGAGATTGCGGCTGCGACGCCGGTGATCAGCACGGCGAAGACCATCGCCAGCCCGTCGAGCCGGATCGCGAAGTCGATCCCGAACGGCGGTACCCATGGTACGGCAAAGCCCACGGGCGTGCCGCCCGCCACCTGCGGCAGATAGCTCGCGACAAGCGCGAAGCCGCCGCCGGCCAAGAGCGCGAGCGCGATGCCGAGGCTCGAGCCGGCTGGGCAAGGCGGCGGCGCGGCGGGGGCAGGCGGGGGCGCTTGCACATTCGCCGGCGCGTCGGTTCGCTCGTCAGTGCGTCCTGCGGCCTGCCCGTCGGCTGCCGCCGCCGCTGTATCGCTGGTGGCGCTCTGGTCGCTTTTCTGTGGGCTTGCCTCTGCCGAAGGCGGGCGCGCGGCACCGCGTGTCGGATTGCTCATCGTGGTGTCCTCGGTAGCGGCCTCGACCGGGGCGGCGGCGCTGGAGACTGTCTCTGTCGACCGAGCCGCGGCGTCGCGGCCCGGGAGCGTTGGGTGGGACATGGGTCGGGATCTATCAACCGGCAAACATGCTGGCGAGGAAGAGGTAGAGCGGCAGACCCAGGATGAGATTAAACGGCAGCGTGAGGCAGAGGGAGAGCGTGAGGTAGAGTTCCGGCCGCGCTTCGGGCAGCGCCACGCGCAGCGTCGCCGGGGCGGCGAGATAGCTCGCGGAGGCCGCAAGGGCGGCGAGCAGCGCCGTGTTGCCCACCCCGAGCCCCAAGGCCTGACCCGTCATCAGCCCCAGCATCGCGCCCGCCAGTGGCATCAGCACAGCAAAGAGCGCGAGACGCGGATCAAAGCGGCGGAACAGACGGCCGAGCCGGCGGCCCACCATCAGCCCGAGATCCAGCAGGAAGAGGCAAAGGACCATGGGGAAGAAACCGTAGGCCACGTTCTCCTGCCAGTCCGCGCCCATCTCGCCCGCGATCCAGCCAAGCGCAAATGCCCCCACCAGCAGGAGGATGGGGCGCGCCTGGAAGATCCCGGCACAGGCCTCACGCATGCCCGCCGCCGCTCCGGAGAAGGCGCCCGGGCCGGTCGCCGCACCTCCCGCAGTCAACGCCACGGCCGGCGCCAGTGCGGGCGTTGCGGCCGGCACCGCGAGCCTGGCGAGGATGAGGGCGGTCAGGATCGCCGGGACCTCCATGGTTGCGGCAACAGCCACCATCCAGCCGTCATAGCCCACGCCCTCCGCCTTCAGCAGCATGGTCATGGTCGCGAAAGTGACGATTGAGATCGAGCCGTAATGGGCAGCAACGGCGGCTGCATCCTGTCGGCCAAGGATCGTGGCGCGATCGAGGGCGACAAAGGCGATCAGCGTCAGCGCGATGGAAAGAAGCGCGCCTGAGAGGATCGTGGTCAGCACCGCGCCATCGAGCCCGTGCTCGGCCAAGCTCGCCCCCCCTTTCACCCCGATGGCAAACAGCATCAGGACCGCGAGCGTGCGCGCCAGAAAGGGGGGCAGCGCCACGCCCCGCGCCGCCGCCGCGAAGGCCACCCCGAGCGCGAAGAAAATTGTCATCGGCGAGACGAGGGTCGAAAGGGCGAGCGGCAGGGCCGTGTCCATGGTCATCTCCTCTTACGCATTCGGCTTTGCCGCCGCGTCTTGGCGTCTCGGAGACAGGCACGAGCGAGCTTAGTCCCGCCGGATGCGGCGGGCTGGGCGGGGTGTCGTCCTGTCGGTCTCGGAAGCTCAGACGGGCGGTCGACGGGTTTCATCCCGATTGGTCATAGAAAATTCACCGCAATCACCTGGTGGTACGCCGTTTCAAGAACGCTGCATTTATCCGGGATGAAGGCGCGTCCTCATGCGTCACAACACAGTGAACTCAGGAGAAACCATGAGGTCGTCGCAGCCAGTGGCGCCCCCCAGAAAAGCCAAAGGGCGAGGAGCTCCCATGACCATGTTGACCTGGATCTCGAACGGCGTGACGTCGGCAGGCGGTGCTGCGGTGGGATCGGTAGCGCCCTTTCTTCGAGACGCGCTGACGATCCATGGTCAGGGCTTTGCTGAGCGCCTGGTGGAGCGCGCGCTGAAGATCCAAATCGCGCTGCTGCTCTTCCTGGTGCTGCTTTCGCCGTTTGACGCCCTGGGGCTCAAGGGCATCGGGCTGAGCGTGAGCCTTGGTGCGCTGCTCCTCATCCAGGCGGCCTTTACCTGGCTCGCCCTTCATCGTCTGCGCCGGCGTGATCCGATCTTTGGCGCGGGACTTTATGCGCTGCTGGCCGCGATCACCTTCATTGAGGCAAAGCGGTACGCGGGCCTGGTGGGGGCGGTCTTCGCCCTCGAAGCGGTGCTGGCGCTGGTTGCGCTGTGGTATGCCGTGGCCCTGGTGCGTCACCGTTACTCGCCGCGCCGCGATGTCCAGCATGAGGCTGAGGTCGAGGGCGTCGAGGCCCCGGCCTGATCGGCCTCACTCGAGGCGGGCGGGGAAGCCCGGGGCACGCAGCGGTGTGCCCACCACGTCCTCGAGAAGCTTGACGATCTGCGTCGATTGCGCGTCGCCGCCATAGGCGGCGCGTCCCTCCTTGAAGGTCCGGTGCACGATGTCCGTCAGCGCCAAGGGCACACCGAAATCGCGCCCAAACCCTTCGGCAAAGCCGAGATCCTTGAGCGCGAGATCCATCGTAAAGGCGATATCGTAGCTGCCGTTCAGGATCAGTTGGCCCTCGGTTTCATGCACGAAGCTGCTGCCGGAGCTGGCAGCAATCGCCTCCCAGGCCTTGGCCAGATCGATGCCCCCGCGTTGCGCCAGCATCAACCCCTCGCCACAGGCGACGAGATGGATGAAGGCGAGCATATTGGTGATCACCTTCACGATCGCCGCCGCCCCGAGAGGCCCCAGCGTGAGAACCTTGCCGCCCATTGCCTCAAAGGCCGGGCGATGCACCGCGATCAGATCCGCATCACCCCCGAGCAGCACCGTGATCTCACCGCGGGCCGCCAGATGGACACCGCCGGTGACAGGCGCTTCGAGCGTTTGCACGCCGGCGGCAGCCGCCTTCTCCGACAGAGCCTTGATCGCGTCCGGCCCAATGGTCGACATCTCGATCCAAACGGCGCCCTCGCGCATCGCGGGCAGCATGGCGTCGAGCACTTGTTCGGTGACCTTCGGCGAGGGCAGGCAAGTGATCACGGCGTCGCACTGCTGAGCCAGCTGCGCGGGCGAGGAGGCCCAACGGGCGCCCAGGCCTAGGTGACGCTTCGCCAAGCTCTGGTCGAGATCCGTGACGGTGACCTCAAAGCCCGATTGGAGTAGGCTTTCGGCCAGATGGCCGCCGAGGTTGCCGAGGCCAACAAAGCCATAGCGCATAGCGATCTCCGATCAGTAGGGCGTCTCATGCTCCTGCACTTCCAAGTGCAGGGTGTCGCCAGTGTAGGGATGGGCGCGGGCCACGTCCTCGCGCAGGTTGGCGCCGAGGCCGGGCTCCCCTGAGGGGATCACGTGGCCGCCTTCCCAGCGGATCGGCCGGTCGAGGACCTCCGCATAGAAACCACCGAACTGTTCGATGCTCTCGAGGATCAGGAAGTTGGGGATGCAGGCGCCAAGCTGGATGTTGGCGAGCGCCTCGACGGGCCCGGCATAAAGATGGGGCGCCACCTGCGCGTAATGCGGCTCGGCGATCGCGGCGATTTTCTTGGCCTCCAGGATCCCGCCCACGCGGCCGAGCGCGGGTTGTAGGATCGAGGCGGCACCGCATTCGATCACGCGCGCGAACTCGTATTTCGTGGAGAGCCGCTCGCCCGTGGCTATGGGCACGGGCGTGGCGCGCGCCACCTCGGCCATGCGCTCCGGGCTTTCCGGTGGGGTCGGCTCCTCAAACCACAGAGGATCATAGGGCTCGATCCGGCGCGCCATGCGTTTCGCACCCGAGACGGTGAATTGCCCATGGGTGCCGAAGAGGAGATCCGCCCTGTCCCCCACCGCATCGCGCAGCTTTCGACAGAACGCTTCGGAGCGGTCCAGATCCGCGATGCTGGGCTGGTGCCCGTCATAGACGGTGTAGGCACCCGCCGGATCGAACTTCAGGGCTGTGAAGCCTTGGGCCACATAGTCCGCGGCACGCGCAGCCGCCGCGTCGGGGTCGGAGTAGACGGCCGTCGCCTCCGGCCCGTAGACATCGCCCTCGGCGGCGTAGAGATAGGTGTAGGACCGCAAACCCTCGCGGCAGCGCCCGCCGAGGAGGTCATAGACCGGCCGGCCGGCGGCTTTGCCGATGATGTCCCAGCACGCCATCTCGAGCCCCGAGAGCACGCCCGTGAGGGAGGGGTCCGGGCGGAGCGAGTAACCCCGACCATAGGTCACGCGCCAGAGATGCTCGATGTTGTGCGGGTCGGCGCCTTCGAAATGACGACCGAACACGTCCTCGACCATGCGCGCCACCACATGGGGCCCGAAGCTCGCCGCATAGACCTCGCCGATCCCGGTGATCCCGCAGGCCGTCGTCAGCTTGACGAAGATGAAGTAGCGCCCGCCCCGGCGCGGCGGCGGATTGGCTACGACGAAGACCTCGAGATCCGCGAGCTTCATGCGCGCCTCCGGTAGGGCCGTTTCAGTCTGGCGAGGAAAGCGCAGCGCGCCGTGGACCGCCATCCCGAAAACGGCACCGAGGGCCGTTTCCGAAACGTTGCAGGCGCTGGCCCAGCCTTGGGACCCGAACTCAGACCCTTGCTCGCGCCTTAGAAGCGCACGCTCTGGCGACGCACTTCGCGGGTGATCCGCTCGATCTCGCGGCCTGTGCGGATGGCACGCGGGGTGACGAGGATTAGGAGCTCTACACGGTCTACATCACTGGCCTTGGTGCCGAAGAGATTGCCGAAGAGCGGGATCTGGCGCAGCACAGGGATCCCGCCTTCCGCAAGCTGCAACCGGTTCTGGATCAGTCCGCCCAGCAGCACTGTTTGTCCGGAGGTGACGGCGAGATCGGAGTTGATGCGGCGCCGGCTGATCGTCGGCGTCGGATCGTCGATCAGGCCCTCTTGAACCGCAGAGCTGACCTCCGTGAAGATCTGCATCCGCACCGTATCGTCGGGGCGGACGACAGGCGTGATGTTGACCGTGATACCGGTGTCGCGCGTCTCGACCTCGTTGGTCACCGTCACTGTGCCGTCGGTGCTGCTCTCCTGGCTGGCGGTGAGGAACGGGATCTCATCACCGACAAAGAGCTGCGCCGTCTCACCGCTGACGACGGAAACATAGGGGGAGGAGACGACGCGCAGATCGGTGACCTGTTGCAGCGCTGTGAGCAGCACGTCGATGTTCACGCCTGTGAAGGCGCCGAAATTGGCGAGAGCGGCGAGGCCCGGCAGCGCTGGATCCGCCAAGGCCGCCGGGCCTTGCGTCGAGCGCACCGTGATCCCGTTCTCCTGCAGGAAGAACTGAACGCCGTAGTCGAGCTGATCGTTGAGCGCGACTTCCAGGATCGTCGCCTCCAGCACGAGCTGGGGCAGCGGCGTGTCGAGGGACTTCACGAGCCGCTCGATCTCCTCAAAATCCTCGAAAGTGGAGCGGACGAGGAGGACGTTGTTGCGCACATCGGGCACCACGACCGGACCTGCCGCAACAGCGTTTTCCGGAGGTTCGGACGGACCGCCGTCTTCCCCACTGCCGCCATCGCCGCCATTGCCACCACCATCGCCACCACCACCGCCCGCAGGCTGACCATCGCGCAGAAGGGCTGGCTGGGAGAGGTTGCCGGCCTGCTGCTGCTCCGCCGTCACCGAGACGCCGTCAACGCCTCCTTGCTGACGGTTTGCGCGGGCTTGGAGGATGCGGCTCTGGGTCTGCTCCGCGGTGGGCATATCGGGCAGGATCAGGAGCTGACCATCGCCGAGGACGGCTGCGATCTGATCGGCAACCTCAAGCGCGGAGAGGTAGTTCAGCTGGATCGAGCGCAGTGCGGGACGCTCGCGCAGATCGATGTCGATCTCGGCCACGAGCGCGCGGACATCCGCAATCTGTTGCCGCGTCGCCGCTGCGACCAGGATCGCGCGCTGGGCGGGCAGCGGCACCATCGTGACGTCGAGAGAAGGGTTTTCCGCCGCGCGGGGATCGAAGATCCCGCGCAGCTCTTCCACCACCACTTCAGGCGCGCTCTCCCGCACAGGGATGATGGCGACGATATCCGTCCCGCTCTCGGCCCCGAAAAGCTCGTCGATCAGCTGCCGGATCGCCTGAATGTCCTGGGGCAGGGCGGCGACGACAACGCTGTTCGCGCTTTCAACACCCACCACCGACGCGCTCTCGGGCAGCAGCGCCTCCACCACAGGTGCCACGTCCTCCGCTTCACCGCTGCCAAGCGGCAGGACGGCGAGTTGGAAATCGGAGCGCTCGCCCGAGGCCTGCAGCTGGACAAGGGCGTCGATCGTGCCCGGTGGCGCGATGTGATAGATCCCGTTGATCCGGCGCAGCACCAAACCGTAGCGGCCCAGAATATCGCGCAGGACCGGGACGAGCTGGGTCACGGGGATCGGACGTTCTGTCGTGAAATTGACCGGTCCGACATCGCCGGTCGTCGCGATGTAGTTCTCACCGAGAACGCCGCCGAGAATCTGTTGGAGCACGAAGTCGAGCGAGTCGTTCTCGAAGGAGAGCGAGACGGCCGGCTCGGCGTTCTCGAGGTCGTCGTCGACCGAGATCGTCACGGCGCCGGCATCAAGCGTCCCGTCTGGCGGTGGCGTGCGGCCGAGCCCACCATAGAGCTGGCGCTCGTAGTACTGGCGAAACTGCGGTTGGCCATCGGCGAGTGGGCCGTCGATGAAGTTCTCCGTGAGCCCCGCGCTTGGCGGGAGGTCGGTGCGCAGGACCTGGCCCGTCTCAGGGTCGAAGGTCGCCGCACGCAGGTTCTCCGCGGAGAAGAACCGCCGCACGGCGTTCTGACCGTCGCGCTCAGTCTCGGGCGTCGGTCGCGCCTCATAGACGCTCTCGCAGCCGGCCAGCAGGAGCAAGAGTGCGCCGGCCGCCAAACGATGACCCGGCGAGGCGGCAGCGCCCCTCATTCTAGGCTTCTCTCTCATCTGTCCCCCGCCGCCGCCGTGTCCCCCGGCGGTCTAGTGCGCTATTGGCCTTATGCGTTTGTCATCCCCGAGGTCTGCTTGTCGGGCCGATCAGGGTTCAAGTCTATCATGCCGTGCTGCAGTGGTCCGTCGTACAGATTCTCGCGATTACGTTCGATCCAGACCAACACTTCGGCAAGCGTTTCAAACATGCTGTCAGGCACATAGTCGTTGACAGGTGCGTCAGCGTAGAGGGCGCGCGCCAGTGGGATATGGTGGAAGACCGGCACGCCCGCTTCTTCGGCCGCCGCCCGCATCGCGTGCGCCACCCGTTCGCGCCCCTTCGCGGTAACGACGGGCAGCGGCGTCTCATCTGGCACGTAGTAGATCGCAACCGCGAGATGCACCGGGTTCATCACCACGGCACTCGACTTCTTCGCCTTGGCGGGCGGATCACCCATGACCAGTTCCTGCGCAAACTGCTTGCGCTGGCCTTTGATCATTGGGTCGCCTTCGCTCTCCTTATATTCCCGCTTCACCTCGTCTTTCGACATCATGAGCGACTTCTTATGCGCGTGCTGTTGGTACCAGAAGTCCGCGACAGCCACGACGATGAAGGCGAAGGCGGTGAAGCCGAGAAGCGAGGCGATCACCATGCTCGTCATGCCGGCGATGCAGGGCATCCCACAGTAGACCGAGTTGATCAGCGGCGAGAGCGCGGCGCGGATCACGATGTAAAGCAGCACCGAGAGGAAGACGATTTTGATGATCGACTTCAACACCTCGACCAGCTGTTTCATGGAGAAGATGCGCTTGAAGCCCGCAATCGGGCTGACCTTCTCGAGCTTGGGCATCACGCCTTCGACGGCGAAGAGGGAGCCGATCTGCAGATAGTTGCCGGCGATCCCGGCCAAAATCGTCACGCCTAGGACAGGGATCAGCAGATCGACCGTGGCATCTTTGGCAGCTTGCAGACCATCGAGCATGCGCGGCCCCTCAACGCCATGGGCCGCCCGGATCGACTCATCCATCACATTGACCAGCTTCTCGAAGAGGCCGTTGAAGTTGATCCAGATGTAGGCAATCACGCTCATCAACGAGACGGTGGCCACAACCTCGTTGGAGCGCGCAACCTGGCCCTTATTTCGGGCGTCGCGCTCCTTTTTCGGGGTTGGGTTTTCGGTCTTTTCGCCAGAGGAAGCACCACTCATCAGCCATCCTCCCCGTTGCTGCGCAGTGTTGGCGAAAGCAGGCGATAAAACTCTTCTAGATAAGCCTCAAGGCGCGCCGACTCGCCCACCGCAACCTCGAATAGCGTATGAAAATAAAAGATCAGCATGACAATGGCGAGCGCGCTTTTGATCGGCATTGCAAGGATAAAGACCTGGACCTGCGGCGCGAAGCGACTGACCAGCGCGAGCGCGAATTCTGAGACGAACATGATGACGAGGATCGGCGCAGCCAAAACCAGCATCAATCGCATCCCTAGATCCATGATACCCGTCGAAAGCTCGACCAGGGCGAAAGGCGGCAGCGGGAAGAAGTTCGTCACCGGCCAGGCATTGTAGCTGTGCATGAAGAGCCCGAGGATCATGAGGAACCCGCCCGAGGCGAAGAAATAGGTGATGAAGGCCTGGCTGAAGAGGTTGCCGATGGGCGAGCTCTCATGGCCCTGCAGCGGGTCGATCGAGGAGGCGATGGCCGCACCGCGCTGGTTGTCGATGATGCCGCCGGCAGCCTGCATCGACCAGAAGAGCCAGGCGACGCCGTAGCCCATCAGGAAGCCGAAGCACCATTCCTTGAAGAAGAGCAGCGCGAAGGCGGGCACTTCGCGGGGCACCTCGTTGATATAGGCGAGATTGATCGGGCTCATCGCCCCCGCCAGCACAAGAACGATCGCCTGGCGCGCCATACGGGGCGCGGAGCCGGCGGTCAGCAACTGCGAGGCAGCCAGGAACGAGGCAAGCCTCGGAATCGTAATCAGGACCGCCAGGACCTGCTGCTCGAAGAGATGGTAGAGCAAGACGGGCATCTGCATCGGCCCGTCTCCTCAGCGCACGATGCGGGGAAAATCGTCGTAGAGCTGGATCGTGTAGCTCAGGATCTCGCCCCCGAGCGTGCTGGCCATGGCGGCCAGTGTGATGCCGACGGCGATGAGCTTGATGGCGAAGGACAGCGTCTGTTCCTGCACCTGCGTCAGCGCCTGCAGGAGGCTGACCACCACGCCGACGACCGAGGCCACCACGATCGGCGGCAGCGAGAGCACCATGACCAGCGTCATCGAGGTCGAAATGTGGTGGACGGCGTCGGCGGGATCCATGGGCGTCAGCCTCCGGCTAATGAGTATGTTTCAACGAGGCCCACAATCAGCCGCGACCAGCCGTCGACCATCACGAAGAGGAACAGCTTGAACGGCAGCGAGATCGTGAGCGGCGACACCATCATCATACCCATGGCGAGCAGGATGTTGGAGACGATGAGGTCGATTGCGATGAAGGGCAGGTAGAGCAGGAAGCCGATCTCGAAGGCCTCGCGGAGCTCGGTGACCGTAAAGGCCGGGAGCACGATG
>JBCCLX010000130.1:0-10030 GCA_039026635.1 Pseudomonadota bacterium | reverse complement strand
GTTGCGCCATAGCCCGGGATCACGATTGCCTCGGGCTGTGGATGCAGGACGATCTCCTTATCCGACATGCGCCGGTCATCGTCGTCAGTCGCCACCTCGATGCCGATCGACTTCAGGTACTCCGGCGTCCAATCACTGCTCTTCTGCCACTTCTTGAGGTGCACATCGGCGAAATAGCTGTTGGGCAGCGCGACGATGGCGTTGTACGTCTTGCTGAGGATCGGGTCTTTGCCGTCGATGCCGGCCGTGTAGAAGAGGCGCAGCAGCGTCTCGCGCGGCTGCACGCGCGCGCCGTTCTCGACAAGGATGTCGATGCCGCTCTCATACCCTGCCGCGCGCTCTTTGGTGAGCCAGTTCAGAATGGCGGGGCCGATGATATGCGTCCCGTCGGGTTTCGCGCATAGCCCTTGCAATGGCTCGCCCGGATCGTTCCAGATCGTCCTGAGGGGTCCGTCACCGACCACCCGGAACGCCTTGAGGACGGGGAGGCCCCCGCGATCCTCCGGCACCTCCCAGTCGCCATTATGGACGAGCAGATCCACGAGGGCACGGTTGTCCGCATCGTTGCCGAAGTAGCCGGTGGTCCAAGAATAGACGCCATGGACCAGGAAGGCCGTCGTGACAGGACCGCCGCCGTAGAGGATCGTGAGGTCCTTGACGAGGGAGTAGGCGAGATCGGCGTAATGGCTGCCGTCGAGCGTCTCCTCGCCCGAAAGCGTGAGCATCGTCTCGACCGTGCCGCCGAAGCGCTGCAACAGGACGGGCTCGGTCCAGGAGGCGCGCAGCCACTCGGCGTATTTGACGAGGTTCACGCCGGCCGCGGCGGCGGAGGCATAGGTCTTGCGCTTCTCCGCATCCGTTCGGCCGGCCTTGGTCAGCGAGCTGTGGATCGCCTCTGCCAGGGTCTTGGTGTTGGAGAGATCGCCCCAGATGCCCCAGACGCGGCCCAGATTGTCGAGCGTGTCCTTGCTGCCCCTGATGGAGAGGTTGAACATCACGCGCACGAGGTTCACGGCGGCCTGCCCGCGGGTGACGCTGACGCGGCGACGCACAAGATTGCCGTCGGCATCGACGAAACTGACGTTCACGCTCTCCGGCCCAAGCTCGGGTGCGAAGACACGGTTGAGCTGGACGAAGGCCTCCACCGCGATGGCGGCATAGTTGTCCGGCGCGCCAGGGGCACCGTTGAAGTAATCCGACAGGCGCTCGGCGATCAGCGCGTCGGACCATCCGAAGCGCTTCGCATGGCCGTGGATCAACTTGAGGTCCTTGGCGACGTCCTTGGGTGACCACTGCTCGCGGACCTCGCGGATCCGGGGCCAGCCATCGGGGCTGTCGGCGACGAAGACGAGGCGGCGACGCGTCATCTCGCCAAGGGCGATCCGGTCGAGATACGCATCGAAATCAAGGCCCGAATGGCGCTCGAGAAAGGCATTGACCTCGACGCCCAGGGTGTCGCGCAGCCCTTTGATCTGGCGGAGCCCCGCGGTCTGGCGGTTCAGCTCATCCGCCGCAGCGCGCGCCCGCTCGAGCCCCAGCATCAGGTGCTTGTGCAGCTCCCCCTCAAAGGTCTTCGGATGCTCGGGATCGTCATCCACCACTCCGACCAGCTCGGCGAGATCGGCGTTCAAATCACGGACGAGGGCGGGCGAGAGGTTCCCATAGGCCCCGGCCATCAGGTTAAGCGAGAACAGCAGCCTGTTCTGACGCGGATCGTCCCCACCCTCGCGGAGCAGGTCATCAAGCGTCATCGGCGGCGGCGGGTCCGTCCCATCGGGGAGCGACCGTCGGCGCTCGTGATGGGTGGCAATCGCATCGGCAAGATGCTCGATGAGTTGTCCCACATGAAAGCGATGGCCCCCGCGCAGCACCGCCCGGTTCAGCGCCGCGACCGTCTTCAGCGCCTCCTTCTTGCCGCCCAGCGCATCGAGCGAGGCCTTGTAATCCTCCAGGCTTTCAGGGTTGTAGAAGTTCGTGAGGGTCTGTTTCACATCGCCGAGACGACTGGGCAGATCTTCGGGGAGGTCATCGATGTCGCGCAGCGGATCGAACTCCGCCGTTTCCCAGAACTCGAGCATCCGTAGCGTGTATTTGGACAGGGCCTTCAGATTGGCCCCGTTCACATCGACTGCCTGACGGTACTGATTGGCCATCCATCCCGCCGCATCCTCGACACCATCGGGGAAAAGCTCGTTGCTGCCGAAACTGGCGGAGGTTGAGCCCTTGAAGACGCGCACGCCCTCAAGTGGGTTATCGCGCAGGGGCCGGCCGTTCTCGTCGAGGGCCTGCATCTCCATCACGACGCCTTGTTTCAGCGCCCAGGCCCGCAACTGCTCCTCGCTGAAGAGGCCGTTGTACTTCTCGTCTTCGAGCCGGATCAGCGCCTCGAGCCAGTTGGGCCAGGCCACCCCGACCCCGGCATCTGCCGGCAGCGCCGCGCGCAGGATCGGATAGGCCTTGGTGGGCGAGAGGTACTCCACGGCCAGCTGCTTGCTGGGATCGATCTCGAAGCCAAGGTCCCGCGTTACCGCGAGAAAGGCCGCCCGGGCTCGATCCCCGTTGAGCGCTTCGTTGATGATGGGATCGGCCGCTTCGTCGTCGGGATGGCCGTAGTTCGTGATGTCGTCGTCGCTCGAGAACATCTTGTTCTGCTCGTAGACGTCATCGGTCCCAGCGCGCAGATTGCTCTCGCTGCCGGGCATGTTGTTGATGTCGCGCCCGGCGGCAGCCCATTCGACCCAACGCTGAAAACGCGCACCTGAGGAGCCGATCCGGAGCGAATAGGCGATCGGTGCACGCCCAAGGCTGGTGCGGATCCGGTTGAGCCGTTCGCTGGTGGCAACCGTCAGGTCGAACTTCAGCGCATCGAGTGTCCGGAAGAGGTTGCGATCGTTTCCGATCGCCGCCAGGCGAAAGTCTTTGCTCCCATCGGCGGCATAGAGCTGGAAATCGGCGAGGACCGCGAGACCCGTCTTGACGGTGGGATTACGCTGATAAGCCACCAACCGGTCGATCATCGCCTTGCGGGTCGCGGTATCGGGGCCGCCCTTGCCCGCCAATGCCGCCTCCCAGCCCTGACGCAACCGATCGGCCTCGGCCTTCTCCGCGGCCTCCGTCTCGGCAGCCGCGCCGCGCCGGTCGATCGGCTTGAAGATCTTGAGGTCCTCGGGCGTGGTCGGATTGGCGAGCACCGGCGCCGCCAGACAAACGAGACCCACCAGCAGCGTGGTCAGAATCCACACTGGCGCCCATCGCCACCGTCTACGCCCGATACCCGTCACGGCACACACCCTCCGCGCCCTCAAGACTGCCGGATTGGCCCGGCGACGCAAGGTCATTCTTGTTGTCCGCCCCCTGGGCGTTGTCCTAGGCTTCGGGCGTGGGTGGAGTACGAGGGCAACATGCGTAAGGGTGCCGGGCGTGTCGTCGCCGCAGTTCTTCTTCTGAGCCTGGCGCCAACCGGCGCGCTGAGAGCAGAGGATCCTGCCTCGGAGGCCTTGCTGATGGAGGGCAAGACGAACCTCTTTCAGCGGGTCCTGACCCGGCCGGGCGCCATCCTGCTGCCCGCCCGCGATGCGGAGAGCGGCGGCAGCCCCATCTCCCCCTTCTCGGTCTTCTACGTCTATGAGCGGGACGGCACAGGCGCGCCGGTGGCCGTGGGCGCGCGTCCCTCTGGGGGGCCCGACGGATGGCTCGCCGCGGACAAGGTGATCGCCTGGAAGCAGTCCATCGTCGTCGCCTTCACCAACAGCGCCGGGCGCGAGAGGGCGCTCCTTTACAGCGATCAGGACGCGCTGCTGGACGTGATGGAGTCCGAGACCGTGGTGGAGGAGGTTCGCGCCCATCGGGAGACGGCGCTCTCGGGCGCGCTGCCCCCTGATTTTCCCGTCCTCTCTGTCGAGCCTGCGACGCCCGTCGACATCGAGGAGGAGTTCTATCTGCTGCCGATCCTGGAGGCGGAAGAAGTCTATCTCTCGAGCGGGTTCAGCGCGCGCCTTCTCGGCATCGCCTCGGTGACCCGCGACGAGGTGGATGAGGAGGAAAGCCTGCAGAACGACGCGATCCGCGAGGCCGTCGCCAAGGTGGCGCCGCGCGGTGGCGAGGCGCTGAAAGATCTGAAGTACGGCGTTGTCTTCGTCATCGACACGACGACCTCGATGGAGCCCTACATCCACAGCACGCGCGAGGCCGTCCGGCGGATCTCGACGACGCTCGCCGACCAGGCGCTCGGCGATCGGTTGCGCTTCGGCCTTGTCGGCTTTCGCGATGACCTGGGCGCGGTGCCCGCGCTCGACTATGTCTCGCAGGTTTTCGCCGCACCCGACGAGAGCATGGACTTCGAGACCTTTCTCGCCGAGGTCGAAGCGGTCACGGCCGCCACGGTCTCGAGCAAGGGTTTTGTGGAGGACAGCATCGCGGGGATCTCGACCGCGATCACCTCGATCGACTGGGAAGGCTTCGATGCCCGCGTCGTCGTCCTCATCACCGATGCGGGCGCGCGCCGGTCCGATGATCCGCTGAGCGCGACCGGTCTTGGCGCCAATGAAGTGCGGGCACTGGCGCGGCTGAACGGGGTGGAGCTCTTCGCCCTGCATCTGCTGACAGAGGCCGGGGCCGCCAACCACGCCGCCGCGCGGCGCCAATATGAAGCGTTGAGTGCGGATGCCGATGGGACACCGCGCTACTATGGCGTGGAGGCGGGTGACGTGGATACCTTCTCCCGGACGCTCGACTGGATCAGCCAGGGGCTGAACGAGCTGATCGCGGCCTCGGCCAGCGGGACGCTGATCGAGGAGCCGCAGGAGAAGGAGGCCGCCGCCGACGCGGGAGCACTGCCACCGCCCCTGCAGGAAGACCCCGCCCTCCGCGATCTCGTCACTTCCGTGCGCAAGACGGGGCTTGCCCTGCAGCTGGAATATCTCGGCAGCCGCGAGGGATCAAAGGCGCCAACCGTTTTCGAAGCCTGGATTGCCGACCGTGCACTGGAGAACCCCGATACGGCGACCTTGAGCGTCCGTCTCTTGATGACGAAGGCGCAGCTCTCGGATCTACAGGACAGGCTGCGGCTGATCCTCGAGGCTGGCGAACTCGGCAAGGCCTCCCCCCAGGACTTCTTCGCCATGCTGCAGAGCGCCGCCGCCTCGATGGCGCGCGATCCCTCGCGCATCGCCACCGAGGAGGCCACGACGCTCGGTCAAACCGGCATTCTCGGCGAGTACCTCGAAGGCCTACCGTACCAGAGCAAGGTCCTCAGCATTCAGGCCAATGACTGGCTCAACCGCGGGATCGGCGAGCAGGACGCCTTTCTCGCCGAGATCGAGGCCAAGATCCGCCTCTATGAGAGCTTTCATGACGACAGCGACGCCTGGGTCGCCCTCGAGAGCGGTGATGTGCCGGGTGAACGGGTCTATCCCGTACCGCTCGACGCTCTGCCCTGAACCGTGGTCGCCCCCGTCTACGCGCTTAAGGGCGTTGCGCGGGAATGGCGCTCGGGAGGTACTGGATTTCGGTTGGAGATCCCGTCGCTCACCATCGAGGCCGGCGACGTCCTGGCCGTGACCGGGGTCAGCGGCAGCGGCAAGAGCACCCTCCTCGACATGCTGGGCCTCGTGCTGCGGCCGACCGAGGCGGAGGTGTTCGAGTTTCATCCACTGGGCGGCCGCGCGCTTGATGTGGCCAGCCTCTGGCAGGCGAACGCACTCGACCAATTCACAGAGGCGCGGGGGCGGCACATTGGCTATGTGTTGCAGACGGGCGCGCTCCTGCCCTTCGTGAACGTGCGTGAGAACATCAGCCTCTCCACAGCGCTCCTTGGCCGCCCCTCACCAGGTTGGATCGAGGCGCTCGCGGGTCGGCTGGGGATCGAGGAGCATCTGAACAAGCGACCGGCGGCCCTGTCGGTCGGGCAACGTCAGCGGGTGGCGATCGCACGGGCGCTAGCCCATCGTCCTGAGGTGATCATCGCCGATGAACCGACGGCTGCGCTTGACCCGGAGACCGCGGCGCGGATCATCACGCTCATGCTGGAGCTCGCCGAGGAGACGGGGGCGGCCATGATCTTCGCCAGCCACGACTGGGAGATGGTCCGCCGACTGGGTCTGCGCGTGCTTGTGCCGGAAGTCTCGGGCACGACGTCCGTTCTGCGGGGCTGACGGGGATGCGCGCCTACGCCCAAATCGCTCGCCTCGCGCTGCTCGACATGATTGCGGAATGGCGCGTGGCGCTCTGCCTGATCATCGCCCTTGCCGCGGGTGTCACCCCGATGCTTGTCCTCTTCGGTCTGAAATTCGGGCTGATCGAGACGATGCGGGAGCGGCTGCTGCAAAACCCGCGGACACTCGAGATCCGCCCACTCGGGAGTGGTCAGTTCGACCAGGACTGGTTTGCCCGAATGGCAGCGCGCGAGGATGTCTCCTTCGTCCTGCCGCGCACGCGAAGCATCGCGACCAGCGTCATCCTAACGGCACCGGGTGCCGGGCGGGGCAGCTTCGAGCGCATCGAGCTTGTGCCAACGGCGGTGGGCGACCCACTGCTCGAGGGGCCGCCTCCGGGCGAGGGCGAGGCGGTGCTCAGTGCCTCTGCCGCCCGAGCACTCGATCTCGCGCCGGGCGATCAGGCCGCCATCGATATCGGCCGTCAGCGCGATGGCCGGCGCGAGACGGCGAGTGCCGCTATCGACGTGCTCGCGATCCTGCCGGAGAGTGCCTTCTCGCGACCCGCCGCCTTCGTCCCACTGTCCCTCCTCGGCGATGTCGAACGCTTCCGAGACGGCTTTGCCGTGGCGGGTTTCGGCGCAGAGGGCGAAACACCACCGGAGGGCACCCGCAGCTATGCGAGCTTCCGCCTCTTCGCACGCGATTTGGAGGCGATCCCGGTTCTGCGGGACCTTCTGGAGGCGGAGGGGCACGACATCCGCACCCGCGCGGGCGAGATCGAGGGGGTTCAGGCCATGGACCGGAACCTATCGGCCGCCTTCTGGCTCATCGCCACGGTCGCGCTGGCCGGGCTGACGCTCTCGCTTGCGGCCAGCCTCTGGGCCAATGTTGAGAGCAAGACCGGGGCGCTCGCGGTCCTGCGCCTGATCGGTTTCCCATCGGCCCCGCTGGCTGCGCTACCGGTGGTGCAGGCGCTCGTGCTCAGCACCGCGGGGATGCTGCTGGCGGGTCTTCTCTATCTCGGCATCGCCGCGCTCCTCAACGCGCGCTTTGCCGACAGCCTGGCAGAGGGTCAGCTTGTCTGCCGCCTTGAACTCCAGCACTTCCTGCTAGGCTTTGCCGCGCTCCTCAGCCTCGGGCTTCTGGCCTCGGTGATCGGCGGGGTCAGGGCGGCGCGGATCGAACCGGGTGAGAGGCTGCGCGATGTC
The DNA here is from genome assembly GCA_039026635.1 of Pseudomonadota bacterium. Taxonomy (GTDB): domain Bacteria; phylum Pseudomonadota; class Alphaproteobacteria; order Rhodobacterales; family Rhodobacteraceae; genus Thermohalobaculum. The sequence goes on along the minus strand of JBCCLX010000130.1, from coordinate 2,667 downwards.
TAGACCGTTGCTCGCAGCCCTCCTCGCCCTCCTACTGCCCACGATCGCAGCAGCAGAGGACAAGCCATGGCCGGAGAAGTACTACAACCCGGCGCCCGCCGATGACGACCTTATCCTGCCCATGCCCTGCGGCGGCGCTATGGTCTTCCGCCCCGTCGCCGTGCCCTCAGGCGACGCGCTCAGCGATCGGGTGCTGGTGCTCGGCTCGGCCGATCCGCGTTTCTCGGTGACAGAGACCCAGCGCTACGCCCATGTCGCCGGCAGCTTTACCGATCCCGAGAACGCTGCCAGCCGCCAGTTCTACCTCGCCAAATACGAGCTGAGCACGGTGCAGCAGGCAGCCCTTGGGGACGCATGTCCGAAGGCGCGGCTGCGTGGACGCTTGCCGGCCACGGGGCTTTCTTGGTTCGATGCGGTCGCGCTCGCCGATCGCTACAGCCGCTGGCTGGTCGAGAACGCGCCTGAGGCGCTGCCGAAGGAAGAGGGCGCGCTCGGCTTCCTGCGCCTGCCGACGGAGACGGAGTGGGAGTATGCCGCGCGCGGTGGCGTCGCCGTCAGCGAGTCCGTGTTCCTGCAGCCGGCCTTTCCAATGCCCGAGGGGATGCACAAGCACGTCTGGTTCGCAGGCACACAGTCCGCCAACGGCAAACTGCAGCTGACGGGGCTCCTCGACCCCAATCCGCTCGGGCTGCATGACATGCTCGGCAACGCCGCCGAGATCGTCCTAGACCCCTTTCAATTGAACCGGCGCGGACGGCTGCACGGCCAGCCTGGGGGCTATCTCGTGAAGGGCGGGAGCTATCTGACCGACGCCACCGATATCCGCGCCGCTCAGCGCAACGAGGTCCCGCACTACAATGAAACCGGCCCGAACAGGTTGAGCACGAGTGGGACGCGCTTCCTGATCTCAGCGCCCGTCATCACCTCCAGGGCGCGTCTCGAGGCCATGCGGGCGGCCTGGGAGGCCCTGCCCACCAGCCTTGGCGTTGCCTCCGAGGAGCAGCCCGTGGATGACCCGCTGACCGAGCTCGACGCGATCCTGGAGAGCACGCTTCCCCCCGACCTGCGCCGGCGCCTGGAAGCCCTGGACCTCGCGCTCGGCGCGACACTCTCGGGACGCAACGAGGCCCTGAGCCGCGCCGCGCGCGGCATGGTGCGCCTCGGCGCGTTCCTCTCCAGCAAGCTGCGCGACGACATGGCCCGGATCGAAGCGATTCGCGCGATCTATGAGGGACGCAAGGCCGCCGGCTCCTCGCCCGAGCTTCTGGCGAAGGTAAAGACCAACCTCGAGACAAGCTCCGCCGCGTTCGAGGGTAACCTGACCTATTACATCGACACGGTCGCACTGGCGGCACGAGACTATGCCCCCGCAACGCTCGAAACAGAGTACCGCGCGCTTGTCGTGGAGTTTCGCAACCAGGACCTCGGCCAGCTCGAGGCGCTCGCCGACCTCTTCATCGCCCATACCCTGTCCCTGCGTGAGACAGGCGCGGCCGATCGGGACAAGTGGCTTGAGGAAATGAGGGCGAGGTGAGACACTTTCCCTAAGGAGAGTGTCAAAGTTTGGGTTGAGCCAATGAGTGCCAGAAAGACGCTTTGCTTGTTGTTGGCCGCGTCTATGACGGTATCGGCTTGTGCGAGTTCCTCCCAAGTTTCAAGCGGGAGTGGGGACTACGCCTACACCGTGCAAGAAACGGCAATCCGACGCGACAGCGATAACTTCAACCGCACCGTAGCACAGGGGGCGGGCGCGGGCGCTGCTGTCGGTGCGCTGATCGGCGGCCTGGCAGGCGGCTGGCGCGGGGCGGCGATCGGGGCGGGAGCGGGCCTTTTGTTGGGCGGGCTCGCGGGCACTTACGTTGGCCAGAAGCAGCGCGAATATGCCAACGCCGAGGCGCGCACCGACGCGATGATTGCGGATGTGCGCCAGGATAATCTCGAGCTTGCGAGCTATGTGGCAACGACGCGTCAGGTCGTCGCCAACGACCGGCTGAGGCTGGCCCAGCTCGACTCGCAGTACCGGTCCGGCCAGCTCGACCGACGGGAGGCCAAGATCCGCCTCGCCCGCATCCGTGAGAACCGCGACGTGATCGGCGAGACGATGGTCGCGCTCCGCGAGCGGCGCGACGAGTACACCGAGGCCTCCCAAGTCACCCGCAACGAGGAGGGCTATAGTCAGCAGATCGCCCAACTCGATGCCGAGATCTCCCGGCTCAATCGCAACATCCAGGTCCTGGAGAGCGAAGTCTCCAGTCTCGACGATGCACTCGCCGTCTCCCCGATTGCCTAAGCGCGCGCTGCCGCGCATCCATGGGCTCGTGCTCCTCACCGCCCTCTTGGCGGGATGCGAGAGCAATCCGGACCCGGCGAGCGGGGGCTTCTTCTCCGGCGTGCAGGGCCTGAGTTCGGGCACCTATGAACAGCGACTGCAGGAGCGCCAACAGACGCTCGAGGCCGAGCAGGCCGCGCAGCAGCGCCTGTCTGCCGAGGCCGATGCCCTGGATGCCGAACAAGCGGCCGTCTCGGACGAGATCGCCCAAAGCGAGACGCGGCTGGCCACGCTCGACCGGGAGACACAGGCGCTCGAACGTGAGATCGCCTCAGCGGCCCAGGCCGAGCGGATCAGCGCCGCCGAGCGAACCCGGCTCGAGGCCGAAGTGCGCGACC
>JBCCLX010000129.1:0-10099 GCA_039026635.1 Pseudomonadota bacterium | reverse complement strand
CCGCGCCGCGGGGTGCCCATGGCGGGCCTGATCCGGCGTAGCTCAGTGGTAGAGCATCGGACTGTTAATCCGCTGGTCGCTGGTTCGAATCCAGCCGCCGGAGCCAGCCGCCCGCCAACATCCGAGACGATGCCCCCGTCGGCGCCGACGCGCTTGCCAAGAAGCGTCTTCCCCAAACGTCAATAACGGCTCGAACCGCCGCTCTTGCGTCTGCCTCATCTGCAGCGCGCCAAGGTTTCCTATTTGACTGATACGTCGCGTGCCGGGGACGGTGTCGCGCCATATTGGAAAGCAATTTCATTAATTGCGAACTCATTGTCACGTCTCGCCTTGCGCCCCCCACCGGCTCTGGATAGCGTCAGGTCGCTTCCAGCGCGGGGGTAGCGGCCGGTAAGCCGATCAAGGGGATCGGGAATGCGCCCTCACAGCCAGTTTCGCTCAACGCGAGCCTCATAATCCGACAAAGACGTCAACGGAGGATACCACCATGGAACGTCGCAATTTTCTGAAGGGCGCTGCTGTCGCCGGCGCCGCGGCGCCGCTGGCCGCGCCCGCCGTGGCCCAGGGCACGGTCGAGCTCGTCATCGTCTCGACCTGGCCGCGCGACTTCCCCGGCCTTGGCGTGAGCGCTCAGCGCCTCGCCGCTCGCATTCCTGAGCTGACCGACGGCCGCATTGCGGTGCAGTATTTCGCCAGCGGCGAGCGCGTCGGCGCCTTCGACAGCTTCGACGAGGTCGCCAGCGGCAACGCCCAGGCCTACATCGGTGCCGACTACTACTGGAAGGGCAAGCACGCCGGCTGGTCGCCCTTCACCGCTGTCCCCTTCGGCCTGACCTACACCGAGATCGACGCCTGGATGAAGTTCGGCGGCGGCCAGGAGCTGCACGACGAGATCGGCGCCGAGTTCGGCGTGAAGGGCTTCCCCTGCGGCAACACCGGCGTTCAGATGGGCGGCTGGTTCAACAAGGAAATCGAGAGCGCCGACGATCTCAAGGGCCTGAAAATGCGTATCCCGGGCCTCGGCGGTGACGTCATGGCCAAGCTGGGCGCCTCGCCGGTCTCGCTGCCGGGCTCGCAGATCTACGAAAACCTCGTCTCGGGCGCCGTTGACGCCACCGAGTGGGTGGGTCCGTACAACGACTACTTCATGAAGTTCTACGAGGCCGCCAAGTACTACTACTGGCCGGGTATGCACGAGCCGGGCTCGCAGCTGACCATGGGCATGAACGCGTCGTTCTGGAGCTCGCTCTCGACCTCGGACAAGGCGATCATCGAAGCGGCGTGTAACGAAGAGAACGCCCGCCAGATGGCCGAGACCAACGCCAACAACGGTGTCTTCCTCAACCGTCTGATCGAAGAGAACGGCGTCGAGCTCCGCGAGTTCAACGACGACGTCTACGATGCCTTCGGTGAGGCGGCGGCCGAGGTGCTCGAAGAAGCGCGCGACCACAGCGATCTGGCCAAGCGCATCTTCGACAGCTTCATCGCGGCCCGCCGTGACATCGGCAGCTGGACTGCGATCTCGGACCAGGCCTTCGTCCAGAAGCGCAACCGGGTTCTCGACCTCTGAGACCGGTCGGCGCGGCTCTGGCCGCGCCTCCTTCCCCGGCAAACATCGCGGCAGGGCGGATCATGGATCCGTCCTGCCTGCGCGCATAACAAACATCCGACAGGGCGGAGCGCAGCATGGCAGAAAGCGTGGGCGTGGCGAGCACGGGCTCGACGGCAATCGTAAGGGGCTTCGGCTGGCTGATGATGTCCCTGCTGGCGGCCTTTCTAGCGAACGCGATCCTGACCTTCTGGGTCGACTTCCCCGGCGCCGGCGCCCTCTTCGCGGGCACCGCAGAGGGTTTCGGGATCGCCCTATCGGCTGTCCAACTCGCGCTCTACCTGGCCGCTGTCGCCGTCGTCATCTGGCATGTGAGCCGCGATCCGACCGCACCGCTCCGGCCGGATGCGAAATGGGTGGCGGACTTCAACATCACGCTGGTGCGCTGCTGCTTTTGGGCCGTGTTCTTCGTGGGTCTTGGCGATGCCACGATGTCCTTCATGCGCGTCGAGGGCTTTCTCGAGCAGTATCTGGGTGAAGAGCTGGCCGGCGATCTTGGGCGCTCTCAGTTCCGCGGGCCGTACTTTCATGTGCCGCTGCTGATCCTCGGTCTGGTCGTCGGCCTTGTGACGCGCACGCTCGGCTTCACCTGGCTCGCCCTTCTGGTGGTGATCGCCGAACTGCTGATCGTCGTCTGCCGCTTCATCTTCTCCTACGAGCAGGCCTTCATGGCCGACCTCGTGCGCTTCTGGTACGGCGCGCTCTTCCTCTTCGCCTCGGCCTATACGCTCTATGACGACGGGCATGTGCGGGTGGATTTGTTCTACGCCGGCATGTCGGAGCGTGGGAAAGGGCTCGTGAACAGCTGGGGCTCGATCCTGCTCGGCATGTCGGTCTGTTGGACGATCCTGATCGTCGGCTTCGGCAGCGCCTCTGCCGTGATCGTCTCGCCCATCAAGGTCTTTGAAGTCACGCAGGCCGGCTTCGGCATGTATGTGAAGTACTTCATGGCCGGCTTCCTTGCCGTCTTCGCCATCACGATGCTGATCCAGTTCGTCAGCCAGCTCTTCGATGCGATCGCAGACCGGCGGGGTGAGCCTGGCCACCGTGAAGAACATCCGGAGATGATGTGACCGCCCGCCCGCCCGTGCCGCCCGAGCCGCAGATGCCGCCCGTGTTCGCTTCGCCCTTCCCCTTCCCCGCCTGAGGCCAGCGCCCCATGGAAATCGTCTTTCTTCTCATCCTGCTCGGGATCATGGCCTTCGCGCTCGGCTCGGGCTATCCGGTCGCCTTCGCGCTGCCTGGTGCTGCGATCATCACCATGGTGCTCGCCGCTGGCTCCGGTTACCTCTTCGCGGGCGATACGGACGCCTATTTCGCGAGCGGGGGACCCAATACCTGGCTCTCGGCGGGCGTCACGAACCTTCGAGGCGTCTATTGGGAGCCTGAACGCGATACACTGATCGCTATTCCGCTCTTTATCTTCATGGGCATCATGCTCCAGCGGTCGAAGATCGCGGAGGATCTGCTCGTCACCATGGCCCAGCTTTTCGGTCCGGTGCCGGGTGGTCTGGGCATCTCGGTGGTTTTCGTTGGGGCGCTCCTGGCGGCGACCACGGGTATCGTCGGCGCCACCGTCGTTGCCATGGGTTTGATCTCGCTGCCGGCGATGATGCAGCGCGGCTATTCCAACGCGCTCTCGACCGGCACGATCGCGGCCTCTGGGACGCTGGGGCAGATCATCCCGCCCTCGATCGTCCTGATCATTCTTGCTGACCAGCTGGCCAGCGCCGTCGACCAGGCCGACACGGCGCGCAAGGACCTCTATCGCGAGGTGACGGGTGAGCTCAGCATGCCGTCGGAGTATGGCGTCGTCTCCACCTCGGCCGGCGACATGTTCCTGGGCGCGCTCGTGCCGGGGCTGCTCCTCGTCGGCATCTACATCCTCTTCATCCTGGCCTTCGCGCTGATCCGGCCGAAGCTGGCGCCGCCGGTGCCCTATGACGGGGATTATGACCGTCGCTTCGTTGGCCGTGTGCTGCTGACCCTTGTGCCGCCGCTCACGCTCATCTTCCTCGTCCTCGGCTCGATCATCGGCGGCATCGCCACGGTGAACCAGGCCGGTGCCATTGGGGCGGCGGGCGCGCTCGTGATGGCCGGCTACCGGCTGCACAAGGGGGGCTTCTGGACCTTCGTGCCCGCCATCATGGCGATCGCCGGGCTGGGGCTGATCGCCTTCGTGCTCTCGAACTACGACACCAACATCCGCAACATCAGCACGCCCGAGGACGTCACGGGTCTGACGCTGGCGCTGATCGGCGTCGCCACGCTGCTGACCGCGCTCATCTGGTCGGGCTGGCGGACCTACACCACCGACGACACGCTTCAGGGCGTGATGCTGGAGACGGCGAAGACCACCTCGCTCGTCTTCATCATTCTGCTCGGTGCCGCGATGCTGACGGCCGCCTTCCGGGCCTTCGGCGGTGAGGAACTGGTCAAGGGCTTCCTGGAGGGCCTGCCCGGCGGGTTCTGGGCTAAGTTCGTGATCGTCATGGTGGTGATCTTTGTCCTCGGCTTCTTCCTCGACTTCATCGAGATCGCCGTGGTCGTCGTGCCGATCGTGGCCCCGATCCTGCTCTCCGACCCCTCGGCCAATGTCACGGCCGTGTGGCTGGGCGTGATGATCGGCCTCAACATTCAGACGTCGTTCCTCACACCGCCCTTCGGTTTCGCGCTCTTCTATTTGCGCGGCGTGGCGCCGGCTGCTGTGCGCACAATACAGATGTACAAGGGCGTGGTCGCCTTCATCCTGCTGCAGCTGACGGCCCTGGTCGTCGTCGGCTTCAACCCGCAGCTCGTGAACTATCTGCCGAGCCGGTCGTCGCTGACGGCCGAGACCGCGCCACCCCCGCTTAATCCGCGCCTGCAGTTCTGCATCGAGAACTATGTGGCCGAACAGTTCGCCGAGAATCGTGCGGCGCTGGAGGCTGAGATCGCGCGGGCGAGCGAGATCGATGTCTCGTACCTGCCCGAGGATCTGCGTGAGGATTTCGAGGACGGTCTGGAGACCGCTGGCGAGACCTTTGGGCATATGGCCGAGATCGAGGCTGTGAAGGCGCGCTTGGCCGAGGGCGCGGTCGCCTATCGTCCAGTGCATACCGCCGTGCGCAGTCTCGAGCGCATTGCTCGCCAGGACGCCGAGGAGATCGAGAAGCTCCAGCAGGAGATCACCTTTGCGCAGGGCAACCAGGCGATTATCGACGAGAACACCACCCATATCGCGGAGCTGGAGGCCGAGATCGAGGCGGTCCTCTCCGAGGTCCCCGAGGATTGGGAAACGGTGCAGGGTGCTTATGTCGCCATCACCAAAGACGATCGGACGGCACGCCTCTCCTATCGGCGCGCGGCCGATGGCGCCTATGAGCCGCTCATGGAGCTGATGGCGATCTTGCGGGATACGGACAAGCTGCTCGCCGCTGAGGAACCGCTGAACGAGATCGTGATGCAGTACCGCACGTTGCAGGGCGATGCGGCCAAGGAGGCCTTCGCCCCGCTCGAGTCCATGTTGGGCGATATCGAAGGGGCGAGTGACATCCGCTCCGGCGTTGCCGGCGCCCGCCGCGATATCGATGACGATACGCCGAACTATGAGGATGCCGAGGAGGAGATCACCGAGGCCCTCGAAGCCTTCGCCTTCGAGAAGGAATGGCGCCTGCGGGCCCGCGAGGAAGGGCTGCTGGAGAAGCTGGAGGCCTATGACGCCGCGATCCGCGACACCATCGGTCTGCGCCAACAGGAGCGTCTGCCCCGCGAGCAAGCCTTGTTCGTGGCGAGCTGCAGTGCCTCCCATCGCGACATCTCGCTCAATTTCTGAGCACTGGGCCGGCGGGCGGCGGTCGGGTTGGCGCCCGGTTGCCTGGTGGATGCGGAAGAAGCGACGGAAATGCCGCTGGCATGAGCGTTGCATCGTAGGGGTAAGTGTGTTGAACGAGCATCCAATAGCCTGAGACGATGGCGGCGAGACCCGGTGCTCGAGTTCCCGGCCCCAAGGGCCGAAGCCCGAGTTCCCGGTCTGCGTCGCCCCAAATCGAGCAGGCCCGCGCGGTAGGAGAGACGCAGATGTGTGGCATCGTCGGTCTGTTTCTGAAGGACACGAAGCTGGAGCCGGACCTCGGCGCCATGCTGTCCGACATGCTGGTCACGATGAGCGAGCGCGGCCCCGACAGCGCGGGTCTCGCGGTCTACGCCACCGGCAGCCCCAATCGCGTCAAGCTGACCCTCAGGAGCGCCGATCCGGACGCCGACTTCGAGGCGCTGGAGCGGCTTCTCGCCGACGAGCCCGATCTTGGTGCCGAGGTGGCGCGGCGGGATACGCATGCGGTTGTCCGCCTCGATGCCAGCGGTGAGGCGCGCCTGCGCGCCCGGCTAGACGAGGCGCTGCCGGGCCTCGATGTCATGAGTGCGGGCGATGCCATCGAGATCTACAAGGAGGTGGGCCTGCCCGGTGACGTCGCCAAGCGCTTCGACCTCTCTGCCATGACCGGCAGCCATGGGATCGGCCATACGCGCATGGCCACAGAGAGTGCGGTGACGACGCTTGGCGCTCATCCGTTCTCCACCGGGCCGGACCAGTGCCTCGTGCACAACGGCTCACTCTCCAACCACAACCGGCTGCGTCGGCGCCTCTCTGCCGAGGGCACGCGCTTTGCCACGGAGAACGACAGCGAGGTGGCGGCTGCCTTCCTCACCCATCGGATGGCCGGCGGACGCAATCTGGGTGAGGCGCTGGAGGATGGGATCGGGGAGCTCGACGGCTTCTACACCTTCGTCGTCGGCACCCGTTCGGGCTTTGGCGTGCTCCGCGATCCCATCGCCTGTAAGCCCGCCGTGATGGCCGAGACCGATGCTTATGTGGCCTTTGGCTCTGAATACCGCGCGCTCGCTGTGCTCCCGGGGGTCGCTGCCGCGCGGGTCTGGGAGCCGGAGCCGGCCACCGTCTACTTCTGGGAGCACTGATGCAGACCTTCGACCTTGCCGCCCAGCCGCTGCGTGCGCTGAACCGCGCGCTGCATGAGCCGAGCTCGGCCGGCGCCTGGCGCGTGCTCAATCCCGGTGGCCAGCACGCCATCGCCGTCGGCATCAACGCGCCGCTGGAAGTCAGCATCGAGGGCCCGGCGGGCTACTACTGCGCCGGCATGAACGCCGAGGCGACGGTGCGCGTGGCCGGCAATGCGGGCCCTGGCGTGGCGGAGAACATGATGTCCGGCGCCGTGATCGTGGAGGGGGACGCCAGCCAATACGCGGGCGCCACCGGCCGCGGCGGGCTCCTGGTGATCAAGGGCAATGCCTCCTCGCGCTGCGGGATCTCGATGAAGGGGATCGATATCGTCGTCGGCGGCTCGATCGGGCATATGGGCGCCTTCATGGGCCAGGCCGGCACGCTAGTCGTCTGCGGCGATGCGGGTGACGGGCTCGGCGACAGCCTCTTCGAAGCGGAGATCTTCGTCGGTGGCGAAACCCGTGGCCTTGGCGCCGATTGCGAGGAGAAGCCGATGGACGAGGCTGCGCGCGGGCGCCTCGCCGTTCTGCTGGAGCGCGCCGGGGTCGAAGCCGACCCTGCCTCTTTCCGCCGCTTCGGCTCTGCGCGAAAGCTCTACAACTTCCACCCCGACGACGCGTACTGAGGCCCATGAACGAGCATCGCCGTCCGCCGCAGACGCGGCCCCGCTACTCCGCCACCTTCACGCCGGATGTGAACGCCGAGATCCGGCGCGCCGCGGCGACGGGCATCTACGACATCCGCGGCGGCGGGGCGAAGCGCGCGCTGCCGCATTTCGACGACCTCTTGTTCCTCGGCGCCTCCATGTCCCGCTATCCGCTGGAGGGCTATCGCGAGGCCTGCACCACCAATGTGACCCTTGGCACGCGGCATGCCGAACGGCCGCTGGAGCTGAAGATCCCGGTGACGGTGGCGGGCATGAGCTTTGGTGCGCTCTCGGGCCAGGCGAAAGAGGCGCTGGGGCGGGGAGCGAGTGCTGCCGGTACCTCGACGACCACCGGCGACGGGGGGATGACCGAGGAGGAGCGTGGGCATTCGGATAAGCTCGTCTATCAGCTGCTCCCCAGCCGCTACGGCATGAACCCGCGCGATCTCCGCCGCGCCGATGCCATCGAGGTGGTCGTCGGCCAGGGCGCGAAGCCCGGCGGCGGCGGCATGCTGATGGGCCAGAAGATCGACGATCGCGTCGCCGAAATGCGCACGCTGCCCGCCGGCATCGATCAGCGTTCGGCCTGTCGTCATCCCGATTGGACGGGGCCGGATGATCTGGAGATCAAGATCCTGGAGCTGCGCGAGATCACCGACTGGCGCGTGCCGATCTTTATCAAGGTCGGCGGCGCGCGCCCCTACTACGACACGGCGCTGGCGGTGAAGGCGGGGGCGGACGTCGTGGTGCTCGACGGCATGCAGGGCGGCACCGCGGCGACCCAGGACGTCTTCATCGAGCATGTGGGCCAGCCGACCCTCGCCTGCATCCGCCCGGCCGTGCGTGCCCTCGAAGAGCTGGGCATGCATCGCAAGGTCCAGCTCGTCGTTTCGGGCGGCATCCGCGGGGGCGCTGATATGGCTAAAGCGCTCGCGCTCGGCGCCGATGCGGTCTCGATCGGGACCGCCGCGCTGATCGCCATCGGGGATAACGACCCGAAATGGGAGGCCGAGTACCAGGCGCTCGGCACCACGGCCGAGGCCTACGACGACTGGCACGAGGGCCGCGACCCGGCCGGGATCACCACCCAGGACCCAGCACTGGCTGCGCGTCTGGACCCCGTCCTCGGCGGTCGCCGCCTCGCCAATTTCTTGAATGTCATGACGCTCGAGGCCCAGACGCTGGCGCGTGCCTGTGGGAAGTCGAGCGTGCATAATCTCGAGCCCGACGATCTTTGTGCGCTGACCGTCGAGGCCGCGGCGATGGCGGGTGTGCCGCTCGCCGGCACCACTTGGATCCCGGGCGCGCCCGGCACGTAAACAAGAACGAGGGACCCCATGTCTGCCAGCCTGAGCGAGTTCGCCGCCGAGAACAACGTCAAGTACTTCCTGATTTCCTTCACCGATCTCTTCGGCGTGCAGCGCTCCAAGCTGGTCCCCACCCAGGCGATTGGGGACATGCAGGAGGATGGCGCGGGCTTCGCCGGTTTCGCCGCCCATCTCGATATGAGCCCTGCAGATCCGGACATGCTGGCCCTGCCGGACCCGCATTCGGTGATCCAGCTGCCCTGGAAGCCGGATGTCGCCTGGGTCGCCGCAGACTGCATGATGGAGGGCATCGAGGTCGCCCAGGCGCCCCGCAACGTGCTCCGCCGTCAGATCCTCGCCGCGCAAAGCGTCGGCATGCGGGTCAAGACAGGCGTTGAATGCGAGTTCTTCCTGCTCAATCCGGATGGCACCGAGATCAGCGATCCTGCCGACACTCAGGCCAAGCCTTGCTATGATCAGCAGGCCGTGATGCGCCGCTATGAGGTGATTGCCGAGATCTGCGATGCAATGCTGCATCTCGGTTGGCTGCCCTATCAAAACGACCATGAGGACGCGAACGGCCAGTTCGAGATGAACTGGGAGTTCGACGACGCGCTGGCGACCGCGGACAAGCACTCTTTCTTCAAGTTCATGGTCAAATCGATCGCGGAGAACCACGGGCTGCGCGCGACCTTTATGCCCAAGCCCATCGAGCGGCTGACGGGCAATGGCTGCCACGCCCACATCTCGGTCTGGGATCCGACGGGCAAGACCAACCTGTTTGCGGACAGCAATGACGAGCTGGGTCTCTCGCGCCAGGCGATGCACTTCCTGGGCGGGATCATGCAGCATGCCAAGGCGCTGACGGCGCTGACGAACCCGACGGTCAACTCCTACAAACGGATCAACGCGCCGGTGACCCATTCGGGGGCCACCTGGTCGCCCAATACCGTCACCTGGTCCGGCAATAACCGCACGCATATGGTGCGCGTGCCGGGGCCGGGGCGCTTCGAGCTGCGCCTCGCCGATGGGGCGACCAACCCGTATTTGCTGCAGGCGGGGATCATCGCGGCAGGGCTTTCGGGGCTGATCGCCAAGGCCGACCCCGGCCAGCGGTCCGACTTCGACATGTATGCCGATGCGGCCTTCGTGCCGGATGCGCCGCGCCTGCCGCTCAATCTGCTGGACGCAATCCGTGCTTTCGACGGGGATACGGAGCTGAAGGAGGCGCTCGGCGCAGGGTTTGCCGACGCCTTCGTGAAACTGAAGACGGCGGAATGGAACAGCTTCACGGCCCATTTCACCGATTGGGAGCGCGCCAACACGCTCGATATCTAACGCCGCGGCGACGCGTCGATGCCGTACCAGATCCCAGCGAAGCACCTGCTCGTGCGGCTGACGCCGGTGCTGCAGGCACGGATCGACGGGCTGGAGCCGGGGGCTGTTTTTCGCCTGAAAGACCTGCTCGAGGCGGAATGGCCTGGTGTCGACAACAAAGCCGGCCTCGAGGCCATCTTCGCCCGCTATGTCGACCGTGG
>JBCCLX010000128.1:0-10223 GCA_039026635.1 Pseudomonadota bacterium | reverse complement strand
GGGCGCCGCTTTGTTCTTCGACGAGGCCGATGCGCTGTTTGGCAAGCGCGGCGAGGTGAAGGAGGCGCGGGATCGCTGGGCCAATCTCGAGGTGAACCACCTGCTGGTGGAGCTCGAGCAGCATGACGGCGTGGTCATCATGGCCACGAACTTGCGCCAGAACATGGACGAGGCGTTTCTGCGTCGGATCCATGCACTGGTGGAGTTTCCCATGCCTGATGCCCGGGGGCGGCTCGAGCTCTGGCGCCGGGCCTTTCCCGCGGGCGTCGTCCCCCCGCCAGACGAGGCGTTGCGCACACTCTCGGACACGCTCGAGCTTTCGGGCGGGCTCATCCGCAACATCGCGACCGACGCCATCATCGCCGCCCATCGCGACCGCGGTTTGGCCAACAGTCTCGATGCCGAGACGCCCATCGAAGTCAGCGCGCGCAGGGTGTTGATGTCGGCGCGGCGCGAGTTCGAGAAGCTCGAACGACCGATGCTGACCAGCGCGCTGCCGGCACGGTGGCGCGCCTGGCTCGATGCGGCCGACGGCCGGCGCCGCGGGGCCCGGGGATGACCTGTGGGGGCGGCAAGGCGGCGGGCGGGACGCTGCAGCGTAAAGGGGCGCCAACGGCCAAGCGCCTGCGCCGCATGGCCGGCTCCAACGCTCAAAGCCAAAGCAGCGGCTCAGGCGATAGCGGGCTGCAGGAGCGCATCGGCATGCGTCGCGCCCAGGCGATGGGTGTGCAGGCACAGCTGACGGTTGGGCGTAGCGACGACCCGGCCGAGAAGCGCGCCGATGCCGCGGCGAACAAGATTATGAAGATGACGAATGGGCAGGGCGACAGCGGCGCCTGCCCCAGCTGCGCCATGGCCGGCGGCACGGCATCGGGCCCGGTCAGACGCATGGCGGAAGACGGCGCTACACCGCTCCAGCGGAGGGCCGACGACAGCGGCGCCGGGCTCCGGCGCGCGGCGGAAGACGGTGCCGAGACCCTGCGGCGCTGTCCGTCAACCGAGGCAGGTGCTGCAGCACCTGTCCGGCGATCGGGCACGCCAGACGGCGAGATCCAACGCAAGACAGAGCCAGGCGCTCTCACCGGCGATGGCGGCGGCCTGCCGGTGCCGGCCAGTGTCGAGCCCCAGATCCGACGCCTGCAATCGGGGGGCGACCCCCTACCGGAACCCGTCCGCGCCCAGATGGAAGCCGGCTTCGGCCGAAACTTTGGCGATGTCCGCGTCCATACCGACGCCACAGCCGCCAGCGCCAGCACCGCCATCGGGGCGAAAGCCTTCACCATCGGGCATCACATCGCCTTCAATCGCGGCCAGTTTGCACCGGGCACGCGCGAGGGCGACCATCTGATCGCCCATGAGATGGCCCATGTCGCGGAGAACCGAGAGAACGGTGGCGTGGTCCAACGCTCGGCCGGAGAGTTCTTCGAGGACCTGCTTGAAGACGCCCAGGACGTGGGCTCCGAGTTTCTCGACGACGTCAGCGACACCGCCTCCGCCGCCGTCGATAGCGTGACCGAAGGCGGCTACACGGCGGCGATGGCGATCGTCGAGCGGATCTCGCCCCTCCTCGCCGATATCATCCGCCGCGGGCCCAAGACCGTCCTCAGCGAGAAGCTCGAGGGCTATGCCGAGGACTGGGTTGCCGAACAGTCCGAAGACATCGCGCCGGGACCGGTCGACGAAGCCCTGGCCATCGCCAAAGAAAACCTCGAGGCCAGTGCCGCGAAGAGCGCAGAAGGAAGCGACTGCGGCATCTTCCAGCAACGGCTGGCGTCGATCTACGGGTTGATCACCGCCTTCCGCGCGAGCCCCCTGCCCACCGTTCTCGGCACGCTCTGGGGCATTGTCACCTTTCCCATCGATCTGGCCAAGCGCGCCGTCGGCGCCAGCCTGCGCTTGATCGGTGGCACGCTCTGGGTCACGGCCGAGGGCATCATCGACCTGATCTCGGGCGCGATCGAGACCGTGCGCGACTGGGGCGGCTGGGTTTGGGACGAGATCAAGGGCCCGCTCGGCATCACGGCTGACGACGAAGAGGCCATTGAGCGCAAGCTCGACGAGGCCTGGGACTTCGTGCGCGGCGACGTGGCGCCGGGGGTTCTGGAGGGCACCGGCGCTTATCTCGACTATGTGCGCGGCGCGAGCGGGCTCGGCACGCTGAACGCCGCCGTCGGCTTCGTCGAAGGGGTGACGGCGGAGGAGGACCCGACCCGCGACAAGGACCCCCACGGCCTCATCGCCTTCGCGCGCCAGATGCCCTCAGCGATCACCGAGAAGGTGCCGGAGCTGATCGAGAAGATCCGTCAGCGGGGGCAGTGGATCACCGATGGGATCGCTGCGGCTGGCACGGGGCTGGTGGAGGGTGCGGCCCATGTGGGCAAGCTCGCCAGCGGGATTGTCGGCAAGCCCATCGTCGGCGGGCTCTTCGGGCTACTGACCTCCCTGCAGACTACCTTGCTCAATTGGGGGCTGGCGATTGGTGTGATGGCGGGCACGCTCTTTGAGCGGATCACCGGCTGGGTCACCGCGGCCTGGGAGGCGATCAAGCCCTTCGTCAACGTGATCGCCCTGCTTGCGGCGATGTTCGTCAGCCCGGTGCTGCTGCCCATCGTCGTCCCCGCGCTCCTCGCCGCCCAAGCCTGGCAAGAGCTGCCGGACTGCTACAAGGGGCCGCTGATCGACTTCCTGCTGGTCACGGGCATCGGGCTTCTCGAGGCCGCGGAGGACAACGCCTTCTTCGGGCCGATCTGGCCGATCCTGCGCCGTGGCGTGCTCGGCTTCCTGCAGGGGCTGCTCGGGGCCACGACCGAGGAGAAGGTCGCCGCCACCTCCCGGATCGCGACCATCATCCTGACCGAGGGCACGAGCTTCCTGACCGGCTACATCACCGGCATGCTGAAGGGCATCTGGGACGGGATCACGGATATCGTGATGCTGTTCCACTATCTCGGCACCGGCATGAAATGGCTCGCCGACCAATCCCGCCAGCTCGCGGCCTCCCTGCGCGAGGGAGAGGCGGGAGGCAGCAGCGGGGTCACGGGTGCAGCCGCAAGCGCTGAGCCTGGGCCCGGTGCACAAGAAGCGGAGACCACGGAGGCCAGCACAGGCGCGAGCGAAACCGAGGCACCGGCCAGCCCGACGGCCGGCGCGGGTCTGCCGGAAGCTGGCGCAGGGGCCACAGCGGGGCCCGACGAGAGCGTTCATGTCGTCATGACCCCCGAAGAATACGACGCCCTCGCCGAGAGCTTTGAGGAGACGGGCACGCTCGTCACCGAGGAAGGCCCGGGCGCGATGCGCGACCATTTCACCGCCGGTGAGGGCGGTTGGGACGGCCTGATGCGCAAGATCGGCGAGATCTGGGAGGCCTCGCTCGGCCTGATCCAGGGCCTTGGTCAGAGCCTCGGTCAACAGGCGATCGCCCAGCTGCTCCCCACAGGGGACGCCGCAGCAGACCGGCAGATCAACGCCACCATCGCCACGACCACCGGCAAGGGTCTCGGCTACATCGTCGGCACTGTGCTCGTAGAGGTCATCGTCTCAACGGTCGGCACTCCGCTGAGCGGCGCGGCCAAGGCCGTCAGCTCCGCCATCCGGAACGCCGGCCGTGCCATGGCCGCCGGCATTCGCCGTGTCGTCGGCTGGGCCGTAAGCATCGGCACCCGGCTCGCCGGGATCGGCCGACAGGTGATGCAATTCGTCAACCAGGTCGTGCGGATCCTCGGGCGCAATGCCGGTGCGCGGATGCGCCGGTTGCTCGCCTCGATCCGCGCCTTCGTCCGCCGCCTCCTCGGCTATGGCGACGAAGTCGCCGGCGCGGTGCCCCGTCGTCCTCTGGGTGCCCTCGGCGGGCTTGGCAATCTGTCCCGCAACATGGCGCGCTACGTGCAGGACGTCTTCCGAGAGACGCTGAAGAAGCTCCGCGGCTGGGCCAAGCGCTACTACGACGAGCTCAACTTCAAGGGCTTCACCGTTGAGACAGACCCAAAATGGATCACGATCTACGGCTATCGCTCCCCCCGTAAGCTATTGGCGCGCATCCGCCGAAACACCGTTGTCACCTACATCATCGAGCATACCGACGAGCTGATGGCGAATCGGCACGCGCGCGCCTCCGTGCTCGGGCGTTCCCGAGCAGCCCGTGCCCGTGGAGACGCGGTCCAAGCCGGCGTCCTGCGTGGCGGGGCGATTCGGCAGAGTGAGAAGATCGGGGAGTACGCCGCGAAGGCTGCTGTGGAAACAGAGCTTGGCCTGGCCGAGAGCGCTCTCAAATACGTTGGCGCGGGCCGGGGCACCGTCGATCTGCTCTACAAGCGCGGGCGGCAGGTGATCATCGTCGAGGCGAAGGGGGGGAGGAGCGCCCTTGGCTATCGTTGGACCGATGCGATGACCCGCGCTCAGCAGGGCTCGGTCACCTATCTGCGCAACATGCTTGATGAGATGATCGCCAAGGGCGGCGACGAAGCGAAGTACGGACGCATGGTCCTGGACGCCCTTAACTCCGGCAATCTTCGCTACTTCCACGCCTCCACCAAGATCCCACCGGGAACCGGAAAGCTCGAGACCAAACTGCGGGAATTCCTGATCCCGGGGCCGAGATCATGAGGTGGGGCATCCGATGACGGATCACGGATCAGACCTTTCGGAGATCCTGGACGAGACGCTCGCAGCCCTGGCCGAACGGCGCGCGGCAGGCGGTGCCGAGACCTGGCTGTCGACGTTCAACGACTACCGCGATCTGGTGCTCGCCGCCGGCGCCGCCGCTGCACTCGAGCGCGAGGAGACCGTGCTGCGCTGCCTCGGCGACATGAGCATGGCCGCCGCCAGCATGTTCCGCGCCTACCGTGCTGCCGCCTCAGGCAGGCCCGGCGATCGCGGCCCCGATCCCACCGTCGCCTCACCCGGAGCGCTGCGGGACATGCTCTATGGCTTCGCCGCGACGGGGCAATGGCAGGAGGCGCGGGAAGCCGCCGCTGTCGCCGTTGAGGCCGGTGCACTGAGCGCGCTCGACGAGACTGGCCATGAGGCCGTTGCCGCAACGCTGACCGCCCTGCTTCTCGGTGCGCTGGACCCAAGGGCTCCCGACACGGATTTAGTGCGCCCTCAACGGCTCGAGAGCGCCGAAGTGCCGGCGACCTGGCGTGCGGAGGCGGCGTGCCTTCTGGCACTGCGCGCCCGGCAGGCCAACGACGCCCGCGCCGCCCTCGCCCGCTTGTCGGAGGCCTGGCAGGCGCCGGACGCGGAGGTCGGCATACCCCGCCGCCTGCGCACCCCCCTGCGGCTGCCTGAACGCGGGCTGCGCGCGCTTCTGGAACGACCACCGAGCTGAGGCGCTCGGGCACGACGCCGAGCCAACCCCGGGCCACTCGCGCCCCTATCTGGAGGAAGGACCATGACGATTGAACAGGACACCGGATCGGCCCCGCCATCGATCCTAACCCTGCTGGCGAAGATCGAGGCGATCGCCAAATCCCCACCCAAAACCGAAGCAAAGACGGCGCTCGACAAAGCCTGTCAGGCCGCGAAGAAGGAGTACATGGACTTCAGCGGGATCGTCGACGCCTATAAGACCGAGTACCCGGCGCTGAAAGGCGACATGCTGAAGACCGCACGGGCCCAGCGCGATGAGGCAAAGAGTGCGATCGATGATGACGACGAGATCGATCAGCCGACGCGCGACGCGATCGAGGCATTGCGGCATCACTATGATGAGCGTGCCAAGGCTCTTCTAGAGTCGAAAGATCAGACATCGCAGGATCTCGCCGATACGCAGTCGGCGCTGACCGTGGCGGAAACCGCTGTCGCCGATGCTCGGACGACCCTCGACGCCTCGAAGGTCTTCGCGGCAACGGCAAAGGGCTGGTACAGTGACATCGCCGGGCTTCACGCGGCCATCAAGGCCAGCACTTCGACCACGGACCGTCGTCGGGTCTATGCCCTCTTCCTCGAATTGGAGGACGTCTATGCCAACAAGGTGCTCGCACGCTTTGGGCCCCATCCGGCACCTGGTAAGGCCGCGACACCCGACTGGCTGCTCGGCAAGCTCAACGCCGAGCTGCGCGCGCTGATCGAGGCCCATTGCGGCAAATACACCGCCCATGCTGCAGCGCTTGAAGCAACGGCAGCGGCGGAGACGGCAGCGGCGGCCGTCACGGAGTTCATTGAGCAGAACGGCCGGCGCGCGGCCTTCCTTCGCGAAGCCCAGGATGTTGTCCCGAAGGAGACGCCGACGACGCCTGAAACCCTGGACCCAGCCGCAAACCAGGCGGCCTAAGCCGCAGGGCACACCCTTCGCCAAGGGGGCTCACCGCCGCCTTGGCCATTGCCCCCAGACCGAGCGCCGAAGCGGCCTCTCCAAGAGCATTCAAGCACAGAAAAACGGCCCAATCAGGCGCGGCCTGAGCCCCGCGCTCACAGGGGTGAGGGCCATTGGGGGCGGACCTCAGCCCCTCCGATGCTCGCCGTACGATCATCCCAAACTGAAACTTTTATCGCGCGGTCGAAGCAGTTTTTGTGCGTCCGCTCAGATTTTGCCTGCTTGGTACGCAAGTGCTTGTGATCATGGCAGCAGAATCTGTGCGCTCGCAGCATGAATGGCTAGCTACTGACCGAGCTTCGTAGTTTACCATTAGCCTTGCTGAGTCCGTGGGAGCCGTCGGATGTATCACAGTTCATGGTCGCTCGACCGTCCGGAGCAGACGCGCGCACTCCGTCAGCCCCTCGCCAGAGCGACGGCCGGCGTGTCTCCGGCAGCACCCATGGCGATGTTCACGGACTGGGCGCTACACTTGGCGACATCGCCCGATAAGCAGCTGGCCTTAGCGCATAAGGCACAGCTGGAATGGCTCAACTGGGCACAGTTCGTGGCCAAGGGATGCCCCAAGGATGACCGGCCGATCGAGGCCGCCCGCGGGGACCGCCGTTTCCGCGATGAGAAGTGGTCCCACCCGCCCTATGCCGCCATGGCGCAGGCGTTTCTGCTGATCGAAGACTTCGTCGATGCGGCAACCTCGGAAGTGCCCGGCCTGAACCGCTCGCACGACAAGGCGATGACCTTCCTGTCGCGCCAACTCTTGGATGCGGTCGCCCCCAGCAACTTCCTGATGACCAATCCCGAAGCGATCGCCATCACCATGGAGAGCATGGGCCAGAACCTCGCCCGTGGCGGCGCGGCCATGCTCGAAGACATGCAGCGCCACCTCCACAAGGCCGCACCGAAACCGACGATGCAGGTTGGCCGCGATGTCGCCGTGACGCCCGGCAAGGTGGTGCTGCGCACGCATCTGATGGAGCTGATCCAGTACACGCCGGTCACCGAAGAGGTCCATCCTGAGCCGATCCTGATCGTGCCGGCCTGGATCATGAAGTACTACATCCTCGATCTCAGCCCCGAGAACTCGATGATCCGCTACCTCACGGAGCAGGGGTTCACGGTCTTCGCGATCTCCTGGCGCAATCCTGGGCCGGAGGACGCAGGTCTCGGCCTGCTGGACTACCTCACCCAAGGCCCGATGGCGGCGCTCGACCATATCGAGGCCACCACCGGTGCGACCCGCGTGCATGGCACGGGCTACTGCCTCGGCGGCACGCTTCTCTCGATCGCCGCCGCCGCGATGGCACGGGATGGCGACCCGCGGCTCGCCAGCATGACGCTTCTTGCCGCCCAGACGGACTTCACCGAGGCCGGCGAGCTTATGCTCTTCATCAACGAGAGCCAGGTGTCGTTTCTCGAGGACATCATGGCCGCGCAAGGCTATCTGGACGCCGGTCAGATGATGAGCGCGTTTCAGATGATGCGATCCAACGATCTGATCTGGTCGCAGATGATCCGGCGGTATCTGCTCGGCAAAACCGAGGCCGCCATGAACGATCTGATGTCATGGAACGCGGACACGACGCGGATGCCGGCGCAGATGCACTCGGAATACCTGCGCCAAATGTTCCTTAACAACGACCTCGCCTCAGGGCGCTACAAGGTCGATGGACACTCGATCTCGCTGCGGGACATCCGCATTCCGGTCTTCGGCGTCGGTACGGAGACGGACCACATCGCGCCCTGGCAGTCCGTCTTCAAGATCCACAACGTCGGCCATGCGGACGTGACCTTCGCGCTGACGAACGGTGGGCACAACGCCGGTGTGATCTCGGAGCCCGGCCATCCGCGCCGGCATTTCCTGCTTCACACGACGCGCGATCAAGACAAGGCGCTCAGCCCCGAGGATTGGCTCGAAACAGCCACGCGCCATGAGGGGAGCTGGTGGCCCGCCTGGGTCGACTGGCTTTCTCAACAATCAGGTCAAAAGACCGTTCCCCCCGCGATGACCGGCGCGCTGGAGGACGCGCCGGGGAGCTATGTCAAAATGGAGTAGGACATGCTGCCCAGAACGGACTTCCTGGTTGGCCTGAAAGGCCTGGCCGGCGCCGGCATGCGCATCTGCCTCGCTGGTGGTCGCCATGACAATTAATAAACCGAGCGACATCGACTACATCGAGAACCGCCCCTTCGACGAGATCGAGGTCGGGGATACGGCAGAGCTCGTCCGCACCCTGGAGGCGCAGGATATCGACGCCTTCGCGGTCGTCTCAGGCGATGTGAACCCGGCCCATGTGGATCAGGAGTTCGCCGAGGGCGATATCTTCCACAAAGTGATCGCCCACGGCATGTGGGGCGGCGCGCTGATCTCGAACGTCCTCGGCACACAGCTGCCGGGGCCTGGCACCATCTATCTCGACCAGACACTCAAGTTCCTAAAGCCTGTCGGCATCGGCGATACGGTGACTGTGCGGGTGACGGTGGCCGAGAAACACCCCGAGAAAAAGCGCCTGACCCTCGACTGCCTCTGCACCAATGGCGACGGCAAGGCGGTGATCAAGGGCCAGGCTGTGGTCATCGCGCCGGAGAAGAAGATCAAGCGGCCGCGCGTCGTGATGCCCGATCTGGTGATGCATCAGCGGGGCGGTGCCTATGACAAGCTGCTCGCCAGGGCCAAGAATGTGCCACCGCTCCATACCGCGATCGTGCACCCCTGCGATACCGACAGTCTGACGGCCGCGCTCCAGGTGCGCGATATCGGCCTCGTCGAGCCCATCCTCGTTGGGCCTGCGGCCCGGATCCAGGCAGCGGCGGAGGAAGCCGGACTGGATTTGGCGGGTATCGAGATCGTCGATGCCGAGCACAGCCATGCCTCGGCCGAACAATCGGTGGCCTTGGTGAGCGATGGCCGCGCGCGGGCTCTGATGAAGGGCGCACTGCATACCGACGAGATCATGTCGGCGGTGGTTTCCAAGACGATCGGGCTCCGGACGGAGCGGCGCATGAGCCATGTCTATGTGATGGATGTGCCGACCTATCCAAAGCCACTCCTGATCACGGACGCCGCGATTAACATCGCCCCCGATCTGCAGACCAAGGCCGATATCGTGCAGAACGCGATCGATCTGGCCCAGGCGATCGGGATCGAACTGCCGAAGGTCGCGCTGCTTTCGGCCGTCGAGACGATCACGCCGCGGATGCAGTCCACCGTCGAGGCCGGCGCCCTCTGCAAGATGGCGGATCGCGGGCAGATCACCGGCGGGGTGCTCGATGGCCCACTCGCCTTCGACAATGCCGTTTCGATGCGGGCAGTCGCGTCCAAGGGCATCACCTCGCCCGTGGCCGGTCAGGCGGACATCCTGGTGGCGCCGGATCTCGAAGCGGGCAACATGATCGCCAAGCAGCTCGTCTACCTTGCCGATGCCGAAGCGGCGGGGCTGGTGCTGGGCGCACAGGTGCCGATCATCCTGACAAGCCGAGCCGACGATACGCGCACCCGGATCGCATCGACCGCGATTGCCGTGCTGTTGAGCAGCAGGCACGGCATGTGAGCCACGCGTAGCATCGGGCTCGGTCGAGGCCCTACAGAACGGGCTGCGACGCGGCGGTGAACCGCGTCGAAGCCAAGCCCGTTAGCAGCGCCTCAATAGACGTCTCGCTGATACCGGTGATCCTTCTTGAGCGCATCGAGATAGGCTTGGGCTCCCTCCGCATCGCGCCCGCCTTCGCGCGCGATGACCCGCAGGATCGCGGCCTCCACATCCGACGCCATGCGCGAGGCATCGCCGCAAACCTAGATGGCAGCACCGGCTTCGAGCCAGGCAAAGAACTCGGCCGCGTCCTGTTCGATCAGATGCTGGACATAGACCTTCTCCGCCCCGTCGCGGGACCAGGCGAGGCTTGCTTTCTCGAG
>JBCCLX010000127.1:0-10284 GCA_039026635.1 Pseudomonadota bacterium | reverse complement strand
CGCCTATCTGGGCGGGACGACGCTCGACCAGCTGGCGCCCGAACACCATGGCCAGGACCGCGAGGCCGATCGCGCGCTGCGCCGGCGCGTGGTGGTCTCGGCCTTCTTCTTCGTGCTCGGCCTCGGCACGGTCTTCGTGCTGCTCGGCATGGGGGCCTCTGCGCTTGGCCAGGCCATGCTGCGCTATAAGGATGACCTGGCGATGGTCTCCGGGGCGCTGATCATTGCGCTCGGGGTGCATTTTCTCGGGCTTATCCGGATCCCTTTCCTCGGCCGCGAGGCGCGCTTCGAGGGGCCGGCACAGGCGGGGAACTGCGGGACGAGCTACCTGATCGGCGTTGCCTTCGCCTTTGGCTGGACACCCTGCATCGGGCCGATCCTGGCTTCGATCCTGACGCTGGCGGCCCAACAGGACACGCTGACTTCGGGCACGGCGCTGCTGGCGGTCTATGCGGCTGGGCTCGGTATGCCCTTCCTGCTCGCGGCCTTCTTCATCGGCCCGTTCCTGCGCTGGGCCCATGGGTTCCGGCGCCATATGGGCACGGTGGAGAAGGTGATGGGCGGGCTGCTTATCGTCGTCGGATTGATGATCATGACGGGTGAGTTCGAGCGCCTGGCGTGGTGGCTCCTAGAGACCTTCCCGATCCTCGCCACCCTCGGCTGATCCGCCACGACCGACCCCTGCGATCCGTCGTCCTGACCCCCGGGCTCTGCCGGGGCGCCGTTTCCTGGCGCCCCGGCGGTTCTCGTTGGTCGGCCTCAGGCGAAGACCATGATGCCTTCGCTCAGCTGCGACGAGATCGCCTCGGTGACCTCATCGCTCGTGGCGATGGCGAAGAACACCGCATCGCGCGTGGTTGTGCCGGCATCGAGCGCGGAGACGAACCCGTCGAGCGTTTCCTCCGCGAAGAGATCGGCCGCATTGGCGTTGGCGGCCAGCGCGTCGACATAGGCGTTGTTGGAGAGATCCATGCCGTTGACGATGCCGAACTCGTCCGAGACCACGAAGAGCGAGGCGAGGCCCTGGAGCGTGATCACGCCGTTGTCGATGATCCCGTCCCAGAAGCTGCCGCCGCCGATGTCCGCGGTGCGCCCGAAGGCGGTGTAGTACATCTGGCCGATGGTCACGGCCGAGGCACTGTCGTCGGCCAGCCAGGTCGCATCGTCGAAGACCACGCTGTCGGCTCCGTAGAGGAGCGCGGTGCCTGCGTCGCTGACGAGGGCGAAGCCACCGCTCGTGCCGTTCACATCGACGCCCGCCGAGGAGCCGGCGACGGTGACGGTCTCGGCGGCCACCACGGTATCGGTGCCGAGGGCAATGCTGCCTGTCTCGGCAATCTCACGATCACCGAAAACTCCATCGGCGCGGAAATCGAGGTTCTGGATGCGGGCATCGAGGCGCGGCGTGGTGTCGACCAGATCGACGGTCGGATCGCCTTCCTCACGGCCGAACGCCTCGAGGAGGTACTCGGCGAGCGCGTCCTGCTCCGAGCCGGTCGCCGCGAAGGTGGCCCCGCCATCGAAGACCGGGTTTTCGTCGTCGACCAGATCGACGCGGTTGGTGGCCGCCGCGATATCCGCGTCAAACCCGTCCTCGCTCGGATCCGTAACCGGCAGACCGTCGGCACCGCCATTGGCCAGGAAGTTGAGCGTCACGGTGCGGAAGGTCGTGTCGCCGTTGTCCACCACCTCGCCATCGCGCACCAGTTCGGCGATGGTCTCGCCGGTCGCCTGATCGACGAGGGCGGCGTTGACGATACGGTTGCCCGGCGCGAGATCCGGCGCGAAGGAGAACTCGAGACCGCCGAACTGGCCCCAGCCGCCGGCGCTCTGCTCGAGCGAGGTGTAGTTCTCCAGCGTGGCCTCGACGGTGTCGACGATCTGCTGGGTCGTGAGGCTGAGGAGCGTCAGGCCGTTGTTGAAGGCGAGCGTGTTGGCCACGTCGTTCTGGCTGATGCCGCCTTCCGGTTTGGCGCCAGGCACGCCCTCGGGGGGCAGACGCACCGGATCGCCGTCGCCGGCCGGCTGCACGATCGTGCCGATGTTGGCGCGGATGCCGCCGCCGTTCTTGAACGAGAAGACGACCTCATCGTCGAACTGCTGGACATAGGCGAGGTTGGCATCGGCGGTCAGGTTGCCGAGGTTGGTCTCCTGGGTGCGGACGCCATCCGTACCGCCGCCGGCGCGCTCTGCGTTCAGGAACTCGGTCGTGACGGCGAAGAATTCGGACTCGCCGGCAACGATCGTCTGCTCAACGAGGCTCGCGATCTCCACGATCTCCGGATCGGCCAGGCCTTCAGCGCCAAGGCGGGCAACGCCCGCGTCCGAGGTCTCATAGGCACCGGAGATGGCGGCGTCATAGCTCTCGGGGATCACGACGCCGTTTTCGTCGAAGTCGATGACGAGGCGGCCGACATAGTTGTAGGCGGCGTCGGTGTTGACCACGGCGACAGGGTTGCTGTCGGCGCCCTCGACGATGATCGGATAGACGTCATCGGCGGCCTCGCCGTCGAAGCCCACGTCGTTCTCGTCGAGCAGCACCGAGTTGGAGCCGCCGGCCATGATGATGTCGACGCCTTCGAGGAGGCCCGCCAGCTCGACCTCGCGCGAGAGGACCTGCTGGTGCGAGAGCAGGATGATCTTGTCGAGGTCCGGGTTGGCGGCGAGCAGCGCGTTCACATCGGCCTGGATGATGGCGGCGAGATCGGTGAGATCGTTGGACTCCGGCAGAACGATCAGGTCGGAGCCCGGGCTCGTCAGACCGTCGTCGATGGTGGGCACGACGGCGGCGACGAGGCCGATGGTCTCGCCACCCTCGGTGGTGATGAGCGCGGTACCCGACACCTGGCCCGCGATATCGGCGACGTTCTGGCCGTCTTCGGCGGCCAGCGGGCCGAGGTTCGGCTCTTGCGAGTAGTCGAGGTTGCCGGCGAGATAGGGGAAGTTGGCGCCGTCGAGGGGCAGGAAATCCTCCGGGTTTTCATCGTCGTCGAAGTCGATGTCGCCCGAGATCAGCTCAGCGATGATGCCGGTGCCGTTGTCGAACTCGTGGTTGCCGAAGCCGATGGCCTGAATGCCGAGCTCGTTCTGGATCAAGATATCGGCCGCACCCGGGGCGCCGTAGATCGTCTCCGAGGCGTCGTAGAAGAGACCCGGGATCCAGGCGTCGCCCGAGGAGAGGGTCAGCGTGTGGACATAGCCCGCCTCGCCGTCGCCATCGATGTCCTCGGCGCGCAGCGCATTCAGCACCGCCGAGAAGTTCGGCGCGAGCTGCACCGAGGTGGTGTTGGCCTCCTGGTCGGAGACGTGGAAGAGCTGCAGCGAGAAGTTGTTTTCGAAGTCGTTCATGACCGAGGTCCCTCTTTCCAGGCGCAGGGGTTTGGTCCTGCGTGTTCGGCATCGGCGCAGACGGCGAAGACGGCGGAGATGGGGCCGCAGGACGCGGGCTGACGCCTGGCTGGGGGGGCACAGGCCCCCCCCAAGCGGGCGCTTTAGTTCGGATGCGTGACGCTCCGTTGACGCCTGTCAGCAGGATTTGTGACGCTCGCTCTCGGCAGGTGGCGGTGCCAGCGTGATGCGCAGTGCCTTGCGCAGGGGAACGGTCTATGCGACCGCTACGCCGTGGCGATCCCAAGGTACTTCGATAGGTCCAGCGTCCTCATGCGGCTCTTGCGTGATGCGGGGCTGGCGCATTGGCGCGGCTTTGCGCTGGCCTTCGTGATGATGGGCGTCATGGCGGGGATGACCGCGCTTTCGGCCTGGATCATGCGCGATGTGATCAACGGGATCTTCGTCGATGGCCGAGGCGATCTGGTCCTGCCCATCTCTGCCGCCATCGCCGCCATCTTTGCGATCAAGGGGGCCGCGACCTTCGCCAACACGGTGATCCTCAATCGGATTGGCAGCGCGATCATCGCCGGGCTGCAGATGCGGATCTTTCGCCATGTGCTGACCCAGCGTGTGGATTTCTTCGAGAGCATGACGATCGCGGATGTGGCCACGAAACTCGGCCACAATGCGCGCGCGGCGCGCCAGGCGATCCATCTCGTCGTCGTCGGCCTCGGCCGTGATCTGCTGACGGTGATCGCGCTGACGCTGGTGATGATCCTGCAGAACCCGGGCCTGTCGCTCATCGCGCTCATCGCCGTGCCGCCCACGATCTTCGGCCTCGGCCGTCTCGTCGATCAGATCAAGAAGGTGGCGCGGGCCGAGCTCAAGGGGCTCTCCAAGATCATCGCGACGGTGCAGGAGACGGGTGGGGGCATGCGGATCGTGAAGGCCTTCGGGCTCGAGCGGAGGATGGAACGGCGCATGCAGGCCGTGGTCGACGATCTGCGCAAGAAGGCCGACAGCATCTCCGCCATTTCCGCCGCACCGATCCCACTGGTCGAGACCATCGCGGGCCTCGCGATCGCCGGGGTGGTGTTCTATGCGGGCAGCCAGGTCGCCTCGGGCAGTGCCGACCCCGGCGCCTTCTTCTCCTTCCTTACAGCCATGCTGCTGGCCTATGACCCGGCGCGTCGGGTGGCGCAGCTCAATGTGGTGCTGCACGCGCATATGGTGGGGGTCGAGGCGATGTATCGCCTGCTCGATGCCCCGCCCCGCATCGAGGAGCATCCTCAGGCGAGGGCACTGCCGGAGGGGCCGGGCCAGATCGTCTTCGACAGCGTCCATTTTCGTTACGACCCTCGCACGGGGCCACAGGAGGCGGCGCCCGTGCCTGTTGCGGCGGGCGTGAGTGCACAGACGCTCGGCGCAGAGGAGGGAATCCCGTTGATGACCGCGCCCGCGGTCCCGGGCAGTCGGCGTGAGCCGGCAGCACTTGAGGGGTTGGACCTTGTTGCCGAAGCCGGCCGTGTGACAGCGCTCGTCGGACCCTCAGGGGCTGGGAAATCGACGGTCGTGCAGCTCATCGAACGGTTCTTCGATCCCGAAGCCGGCCGCGTTCTGATCGACGGCCATGACGTCGCGCGGGTGACCCTGCGCTCCCTGCGCGGGCGCATCGCTTATGTGAGCCAGGAGACCTTCCTCTTCGAAGGAACGGTCGCTGAGAACATCGCGCTCGGCCAGGCCCCGGGCTCGCCACGTCCAAGCCGCGAGGCGATCCTCGCGGCGGCACGGACCGCCAATGCCGATGGCTTCATCATGGCGCTGCCCCAGGGTTATGACACGCGGCTTGGCGAGAACGGGGCCCAGCTCTCGGGCGGGCAGCGCCAGCGTCTTGCCATCGCTCGCGCGGTCTTGCGCGACCCCAGGATCCTGCTGCTCGACGAGCCGACCTCGGCGCTCGATGCGGAGTCGGAGGCGCATGTGTCCCAGGCGCTGACGCGGCTGATGGCGGGGCGCACGACGCTGGTGATCGCCCATAGGCTCTCGACCGTTCGTCACGCCGATCGGATCCATGTGATCGATGGGGGGCGGGTCATCCAATCGGGCACGCATGAGGAGCTGCTCGCAGCCGGCGGGCTCTATGCGCGCCTCCATCTGCTGCAGTTCGGCACCGAAATGGCGGAGGCCGATGCGCCCAGCGCATAGTCCAAGGCCTTCGCGCTTCGTCGCAGAGTGGCATGGTTGACAGGCGGCGAGCGCCCCTCCCACAGTGCCTCGCCAGCCAACTGCCAGCCCTCCGACAATAAGAAATACCTGAGAGGGACGATGAAGTTACGTCAGGCGGCAGCCATTGCCGCGGGCGTCGCGCTTGCGGGCACCGCAGCGACGACGCGCGCCCAGGATACCGAAGAGCTTACGCTGCAGCTGCCCGAGATCCTGGTGGAGGCGGATAACCGAGTGGAGACCCCACTCGATGAGACGACGCGGTCGGTGACGGTCGTGACCGAAGAGGAGATCGAGGCGCAGCGGAGCGTCACGCGCAACATCGGCGGCATCATCTCCAATACGACGCCGGGCTTCTCTCCCAGCACCGAGGCGCAGACCAATTTCGGCCAAACCCTGCGCGGGCGAAACTTCCTGACGCTGATCGATGGGGTGCCGCAATCCACGCCGCTCCGCGATGGCCAGCGCTCGTTGAACTCGGTCGACGCCGCATCCGTCGAGCGTATCGAGATCATCCGCGGCGGCACCGCGGTCTACGGCTTCGGCGCCACGGGCGGTCTCGTCAACATCATCACCAAACGGCCCAACGATGGCACGTTCAACGCCAATGCCCGCGCGGGTCTCACCGTCTCGGCAACGCGGCCGGTGGCAGACTCGATCGGCTACGAAGGCTCCGCCGATATGTCAGGCCGGGTCGGCGCCTTCGACTACGCGCTCGGCGGGTCTTACGCCATGAAGCCGGCGGCCTTCGATGCCGAAGGCGATCGCATCCCCGCCCAGACGCTCGGGGGCCAGGGCGGGCTCTCGGACGCCGACAGCATCAACCTCTTCGGCAAGATCGGGTTCAACTTCGACGAGGACCGCCAGCGGATCCAGATCGGCGCGCTCTATTACGACTTCGAGCAGGACTCTGAATGGGCCGGCGTGAGCTTTGCCGGCGATCCGTCGCAGGACATCAAGACCCCGGCTGTCTTCGGCGATTTCAACCCGGTCAACCCCGGCACCGAGAACGTCAACGCGACCGTCGAGTACAGCCATTCGGATCTGTTCGGCTCGACGCTGAAGGCGCAGGCCTTCTACACGGATCTGGATGTGATCTTCGGCAAGTTCCCGCCCTTCGCGCAGACCCGTATCGAGAGCGAGAAGCTCGGCGGGCGCGTGACCGTCAACACCCCGGTGCCGCTCGAGGTTCTGCCCTTCGAGGTGACCTGGGGCATCGACCTGCTTTCGGACGAAACCAAGCAGACCGCCACCGACGGGCCGACGACGAGCCCTTTCGCCGACCAGTTTGCCATCGCGGGCTTTGCGCAGCTCGACGTGCCGGTCGGGCGCTGGGGCAAGATCTCGGGCGGGATCCGCCACGAGGCGATCTCGATCGATGTCTCGGACTTCACCAATGTCTCCGGCAACCCGGTGAACGGCGGACAGCTGAAGTACAACGAGACGCTCTTCAATCTCACGGGCACCGTCTTTGTGACGGACGAGATCGATATCTATGGCGGCTTCTCCCAAGGCTTCACTGTCGCCGATATCGTCCGCTCGATCCGGGACGGGTCCTTCGCAAACGCGACCGAGGCTGAGGCCGAAGCGCAGCGCACGAACAACTATGAGCTCGGCATCCGCTATGCCGGGGCGCGCATCGAAGCCTCGGCGGTCGGCTTCTTTAGCACCTCGGACAACGGGACGACCTTTGAAGTCGACACGATCAACATCCAAAAGCAGCCCGAGCGGATCTATGGCGTGGAGGCGACCATCGGGGCGCAGGTGTTGCAGGGCCTGAGGCTCGGCGGCACCTTCACCTGGCTGCGCGGGCGCGTCGACACCAACGATGATGGCGCGTTCAACGAAGACCTGCCCTCGACCCGCGTGCCGCCGATCAAGCTCACCGCCTTTGCCGACTGGCTCCCCCTCGATGGTGTGACGACGCGGGTGCAGGTGACGCATGTCGGCTCACGCAGCCCCGACAGCACGGCCTTCGGGGGCACCTCCGATATCGACAGCTATACGGTCGTGGATGCCTATGCGACGGTCGAACTCGGTCCCGGCGAGGTGCAGCTTGGCGTGAACAACCTCTTCAACGCCGATTACACGCCCCTCATCAACCAGGCCTACGACAGCAGCTTTGCCTATGCGCGAGGGCCGGGGACGACGATCTCCCTTGCCTACAGCGTCTCGTTCTGATCCCCGAGCCATGGGCGCACATCGAAGGGTACGAGGGGGGCGAGCGTGTCGATGTCGTGCCGATAGTGCTCGACCAGTGCCGCCCGCGCCTTTGGCGTCAGCACCGGGGTCGCGGGCCATCCCGCTTCTGCGCGCTTCTGGGCGGAGGTGTGCAGCGCGCTCGGCAGCTGGGCCAGATCCAGATCACACTCGATCTCGAGAGCGGCGAAGATATCACCGACAAACCCCGCGGGATCGGCGGAGAGCCTGTCATGGGAGAGGACGATGATGTCCGGGAAGACCACACGCCAGTGCGCGAGGATCTTCCCGTAGTATCCCGTCGACAGCATGATCTGGGCATCCGTCAGCGCATCGATCTCGGCGGTATAGGGCAGCCGGCCCTTGCGCATATGGTGGATGTAGGCCGAGCGGTAGCGCTCGATCGGATTGCGCAGGACCACCATCACGCGCACGCCGGGGATCGTCTCCCGGATCTCCTGGGCGAGGTCGCCGAAGATCGTGGGCGCATGGAAGTAGTGCGGTGTGCTCTCCATGAAGTACCGCGCCGTGGGCTTCTCGGCCTCGGAGAAATGCCGCTGATAGGCTTCCAACCGATCCCGCCAATTCGGCTGTCCCCAGAGGTTCAGCTCTTTCGGGGCCGAACCGAAGATATGCCGGGAGCGAGCGAGGGTCGTATGCAGCCAGGTGGTGCCGGCCTTTTGCACGCCGACGAGCAGGAGATTAGGGTATCGCACGTGCGCGCTCGCCGGGTTGGGACAGTCTCTTCAGGCGCCAGATCTGATCTCATCGGGCCGCGCTGTCGAGAGTGTTCAGGTGCTTGTCTCGGCAGGCTCTGGCGGGCTATCTCAGCGTTCTACTCGCATTGAGGATCTTATCGTGAGCGTTTCTTCCGGCCGGCTCCCCTCGTCGATCGCCCTCGTTCTCGGCATGCATCGCAGCGGCAGTTCTGCTGTTACGCGCGTGCTCAGCTATCTCGGCTATGCGCTGCCCAAGACCCTGATCCCCGGCAATCTGTCGAACCGGCGCGGTCACTGGGAGAGCCGGCCGATCGCGCGGCTGAACGACGACTATCTGAGCGCGGCCGATCTCGTTTGGTCCGACTGGGTCTCGGGGCTTCTGCCGCGCATGCGCTCGGCCGTGATGCGCGATTACGAGGCTGATATCCGGGCCCATGTGATCGATGAGTTTCCGGGTCGCCAGCCGGCGGTGCTGAAGGACCCGCGGATCTGCCGGCTGATGCCTCGCTATCGCGGCGCCTTGGAGCGCTCGGGGCCGCTCCATGCGGTCATCCCCGTGCGCAATCCCCTCGAGGTGATCAGCTCGCTGATGCAGCGCAATGCCATGAGCGAGGCCAACGCTGGGCTTATTTGGCTGCGCTATCACCTCGATG
The DNA here is from genome assembly GCA_039026635.1 of Pseudomonadota bacterium. Lineage (GTDB taxonomy): Bacteria > Pseudomonadota > Alphaproteobacteria > Rhodobacterales > Rhodobacteraceae > Thermohalobaculum. Next base: position 1,160 of record JBCCLX010000127.1, on the reverse strand, counting down.
CGGTCGAGGGATCGGAGGGGCTGCCGCGGGCGTTTCTCGCCTATGAAAAACTGCTGGATGCGCCGGAGGAGACCCTGGCCAAGGTCGAGGCGACGCTCGACATCGCCTACCCGGTCCCGCTGCACCAGGCGCTTGACGACATTCGCCGCCATCTGGATCCGGCCCTGCGCTCTCACAGGCGGAGCGTGGAGGAGGTGATCGAACACAATCTGACGCGAGGCTGGATCAGCGACACCTATAGCGCGCTGCGGCTTTTGACCGAGGACCCGGCCTCGAAGCGCCCGCTCGAGACGCTTGCTCGGATCCGGCGCGAGGTGGTCGCGGCGGAGCCGATGCTGTCGCATATTATCGGGGGCTACGACCGGCGCTGCACGTCGCTCGAGCGCCGTGTCGCCGCGCTGACGGCAGCGACGGAACTGCGCGCCGAACAGGTCCGGCTTTTGCGCAGCAACCTGCGCGAGGGAGCCGTGGCCGCGCCCTCGCAAACCGCGACGCCTTCCCCCACCCAATCCCCGGGGGCCGCTGGGCAAGCCCCTGAGCGCGCGCCCGAGCCAGCCCCTGAGCCAGCCCCTGAGCAAGCCAAACAGGCCTGATCGTTACCAATAGGCAGGATGCTGGTTGAGCGCGGCGTGGCTCTTGGAGAAGAACCAGGTCTCGATGGCATAGCGCGCGCGGGTGTAGCGCGGGTCCGATGACGTGGCGTGCAGGTTCAGGTGATCGAAGAGGATCGCATCGCCTGCTGCAAAGGTCGGGCGCTCCGGCGTGAGGTCGGGGAACGCCTCTGCCACCGTCGCGCCAGAGACCGACCAGTTGAAGATGGCCCCGTTCGAGCCCGTCTCCAACACCCGATCCAGCCTTTGGGGCAGGATGTCCATGCCCGGGCAGTCCGTCTCGCCACCGCATTCACTGAGGGCGATCCAAAGGTTGAGGCTCTGGATCCCCTCGGTCATGAAGGCGCCGTCCTGATGCCATTCGGCGGGCTGCTGCAACGGTGCTGTCTTGCGCAGGACGCTCTTGTTGAAGGAGACGCAGGGCTCGTCGCGAAAGTACTGCTGCAGCAGCTGGCGCAAGCCGAGCCTTTCAAAGAGGTCGAAGAGCTCGAAGGAGACGCGCGGAGACAGGAATGTCTCGATCGCGCCGCTCTCGCCGAGGAAGACCTT
>JBCCLX010000126.1:0-10288 GCA_039026635.1 Pseudomonadota bacterium | reverse complement strand
TGCTCGGGACGGATAACCTGGGGCGCGACATGCTCTCGCGCCTGATCTATGGCGCTCGCAACACAGTGGGCATCGCGTTCTTGACCACCGGGATCGCCTTCGTCGCGGGAGCGGTGCCGGGGCTGTTGGCTGCGGCCGTCGGCGGCTGGCTCGATCAGGTGCTTTCGCGCACGGTCGATGTGCTCATGGCCATCCCGCCGCTGATCTTCGCGCTCCTGCTGCTAACCATCGTCGGCACCTCGATCACTAATATGGTCATCGTCATCGCGCTGATCGAAGCGACGCGCGTCTATCGCCTGGCCCGTGCGGTCGCCGCCGGGGTCGTGGTGATGGACTATATCGAGGCGGCGAAACTGCGGGGCGAGGGGCTCGGCTGGCTGATCGGGCGCGAGATCCTGCCCAACACCATGGCGCCGCTCGTGGCCGAGTTTGGTCTGCGCTTCTGCTTCACCATCCTGCTGATCTCCGCGCTCAGCTTCCTCGGCCTCGGCATCCAGCCGCCGACCGCGGACTGGGGTTCGATGGTGCGCGATAACGCGACGCTGATCACCTTCGGGGACATCACGCCGCTGCTGCCGGCTGCGGCGATCGCGCTTCTTACCGTGGCGGTGAACTTCATCGTCGACTGGATGCTGCACCGCGCGAGCGGTCTGAAGGAATGAGCCGCTCGGGAGAGGCATGATGACCGACGCATTCGCCAACAAGGAAACGATCCTCTCGGTGAAGGGACTTCGGATCGAGGGGCGTTCGGAGGACCGATGGTCCGAAATCGTCAAGGGCGTGTCCTTCGACCTGCGCAAGGGCGAAGTGCTGGGCCTGATCGGCGAATCGGGCGCCGGCAAATCAACCGTCGGCCTCGCCGCCATGGGCTTTGTGCGCGATGGCTGCCGGATCTCGGGCGGCACCGTCACCTTCGACGGCATCGACTTGACCAACACGCCTGAGAGCGAACGGCGCAATCTGCGCGGCCGGCGCATCGCCTATGTGGCGCAATCGGCGGCCGCCAGCTTCAACCCCGCTCATAAGCTGATCGAGCAATATTATGAGGCGCCGGTCGAGCATGGCGTGATGCCGCGGGCGGAGGCGGAGGCCGACGCCGTCGAACTCTATCGCCGCATGCGCCTGCCAAACCCTGAGGAGATCGGTTTCCGCTATCCCCACCAGGTCTCGGGCGGGCAGCTGCAGCGGGCGATGACGGCCATGGCCATGGCCTCGCGCCCCGATCTGATCATCTTCGATGAGCCGACGACGGCCCTCGACGTGACCACCCAGATCGAGGTGCTGGCCGCGATCCGGGACATCGTGGAGCAGTTCGACACCGCCGCGATCTACATCACCCACGATCTGGCCGTCGTCGCGCAGATGGCCGACCGCATCAAGGTGCTGCTCAAGGGCGAGGAGGTGGAGGAAGCGCAAACACCGACGATGCTCTCCGCGCCGCGCGAGGAATACACCAAGTCACTCTGGGCCGTGCGCAGCTATGCCCGCCCCGAGCAACCGGCGCCCGATCCCAGCTCTGTGCCGATCGTGCGCCTCAACACGATCAATGCCGCCTATGGCAAGATCCCGGTGCTGCATGACGTCAGCTTCGACATCCACCAGGGTCATACGGTTGCGGTGGTGGGCGAGTCGGGCTCGGGCAAGTCCACAGCCGCTCGCGTGATCACCGGCCTCCTGCCGCCGAAATCCGGCACCGTCGAGTTCGAGGGCACCCCCCTGCCCGCAGACTATCGCAAGCGCACCAAGGACCAGCTCCGCCAGGCGCAGATGATCTACCAGATGGCCGACACGGCGCTGAACCCGAAGATGCGCATTCGCGATCTCATCGGGCGGCCCGCGGCCTTTTATGGCGGGCAGTCGGGCAAGGGGCTCGAAGAGCGCGTGCGCGAACTCCTGTCCTTGATCGAGCTCGAGCCCGATCAGTACATCGACAGGCTGCCCTCAGAGCTGTCGGGCGGGCAGAAGCAGCGTATCGGCATCGCCCGAGCGCTCGCCGCCGAGCCGTCCTTTATCATCTGCGACGAGGTCACGAGCGCGCTCGATCAGCTGGTGGCCGAAGGGATCCTGAAGCTGCTGGACCGGCTCCAGAAAGAGTTCAATCTCGCCTATATGTTCATCACCCACGACCTCGCCACCGTGCGCTCGATCGCGGACGAGGTGGTCGTGATGAAGGAGGGCAAAGTGGTCGAGAAAGGCGGCAAGACCGCCATGTTCCAGCCGCCCCATCATCCCTACACCGAACTCCTGCTCTCCTCGGTGCCCGAGATGGATCCGGAATGGCTGAACCGCCTGCTTGCCGAGCGGGCGGCGGGCGGTGCCGGTGCGGGGGAGGCGGAGATGGATGTCTCCGGGCTGGCCGCCGGCCCGAAGTGATCGCGCCACGCTAGCCGGCGTCAGGCCGCCGGCGCCGGGATCGCAAAGCGAAAGGTGGAGCCTCCCGGCACCCGTGTCTCCTCAAGGCTCAAGACAGCGCCCGTGCGCTCGGCAATCTCCGCAGAAATCGCCAACCCGAGCCCGAAGCCCGGGGCGCCAAAAGCGCCCTGGGCGCCCGCCTTCTCGAAGCGACGAAAAATCCGTTGGCGATCCGCCTTGGCAATACCGGGGCCCGTGTCGGAGACGCGCAGCACGAGCCACCCGGGCTCAAGATGCGCCGACAGTACGATCGCGCCCTGCTGCGTGAACTTGACGGCATTCGCGGTCAGATTGATCAGCACCTGCTCAAAACGCCGGGCATCGCCCGTCCAGGACGCGGGCAGGTCCGGCGAGAGGTCGAGCCGCAGCACGACCCCGGCCGCCACCCGCATCCGGAAGAGTTCGTGCACAGCACGCATCAGCGCATGCGGGCTGAAGGGCGCCTGCTCCAGCTTAACCTTGCTCCGCGCCATACGGTCGAGTTCGAGCACATCATCCGTGAAGCCCGCCATCAGCTCCGCGGCGTGGGACACCATGTCGAGAATGGGCCGCGCCTTCTCATTCGTCGTGGCACGCAGCAGCTCCGTTCCCCCTGTGATCCCGTTGAGGAGCGTGCGCAGCTCATGGCCAAGAGTGGTCAGAAAGGCGTTCTGAGCGTGCAGTTGATGCTGCGCGCGCGAGGCTGCATCGCGCAGACGCGCAATCTCGGCGCATCGGCGAAACTCGGTCTCGACACTCGCCGCCAGGGCCTCCAAAACCGCGCGTTCCTGCGGGCCCCAGGCGCGAGGCACCGTATCGATCGCGCAGACCGCGCCGATGACGGCACCATCAGGGGCTTGAAGCGGCACCCCGAGATAGGCGACGACCCCGAGCTCGGAGACGGCGAGGTTTTGCTCTACTCGGGCGTTGGAGCGGGCATCCTCGACAACGAAGGGCCGCCCGTCCGCAACGCAATGCTGGCAAAAGGAATGGGTGAGCGGCGTCTCTCCCACCGTCGCCCAGGGCTCGCCGAGCCCGTGCTGTGATTGGAAGACCTGGCGCGTCTCACCGACCAGGGTGACGAGCGCGACGGGCACTGAGAGGGCCTGACTGATCAACCAGGTCGAACGGTCGAGCGCCGCCTGCGCCTCACTGCCGAAACAGGCTTGCCACGCCTCGGTGTGCGCGTTGATCTGGGCTTTCCAGTACAACATCTCGGCGCCATCCTTCCAAAGCGCCGAGGCGCCTGTCTCTGCCGCTGCGACACTCTTCGCGCAAGCGTCGTCATCGTCGTAGCAAAAAAGTGGTCTATTCGGGAAAGATCTCTCAGACTTAGAGAAATCATGCTTCAAACTCTTCCTTCATTCTATGACATTCCGCAGAACTCGAGAAAAAACAGCCGATGCAGGGGGAGTTGTGACGTTTCACATCATCGATGAATGGAGCGATGCATACGAAAACCGGGGGCACACGCCCGGGTTCGAGCGCTTCTTACAGACCTGGGCCGCGTCCGGGGCGGCAGCGCGCGACGCCGTGCTTGCCGGCGGCAGCGCAGCAGGCCGATTGGATGTCGCCTATGGCACCGATCCACGGCAGCGTTATGACCTGTACCTGCCCCAAAACGAGCCCATCGGCCTCGCGGTCTTCGTGCATGGCGGCTATTGGCGCGCGTTCGGGCGGGAGGATTTCGGGCATATGGTCGATGGGGCGCGGGCGGCCGGCTATGCAGTCGTCGTCCCCTCCTATCGCCTCGCACCTACTGTGAGCATCGCGACCATCACCGCCGATGTGGCCGCGGCCATCACCGCTGCAGCCGATGAGATCGCGGGGCCGATCCTGCTTGCCGGGCATTCCGCGGGCGGCCATCTCGTCAGCCGCATGGCCCAGAGGGATGGCCCGCTCGATCAGGCGGTCGCCGCGCGCATCGCGCATGTCCTTTCGATCAGCGGGCTTCACGATCTGCGCCCGCTCCTGATGACCGACAAGAACGAGGATCTGCGGCTCGATGGACCGAGCGCTGTCGTCGAAAGCCCTGCCCTTGGCAGCCCTCTGCCCGGCACGCGCTTGACCGCTTGGGTGGGCGGCGCCGAGCGACCGGAGTTCATTCGCCAGTCCGAACTGATCGCCAACATCTGGCTGGGTCTCGGCGCGGCCACGCGGCTCGTGATAGACCCTGGCAAGAACCATTTCGACGTGATCGAACCCTTGGCGGACCCCGAGAGCCCGATCACCCGCGCCTTTCTCGGCGCCTGAAGGAGGCCCCGATGCAGTGCATCTTCGTGCAGCTCCGCTGCCGCCCCGGCACCACCTATGCGGTGGCCGACGCCATATGGGACCGCGAGATCGTCAGCGAGCTCTACTCGACGAGTGGCGAGTGGGACCTGCTGGCCAAGATCTATGTGCCCGCGGGTGAGGATATCGGTAAGTGGCTGAACGACCGGCTCCTCGATATCGCCGACATTGAGCGCAGCCTCACAACGCTGACCTTCAAGGCGTTCTGAGCAGGCGCGATCGAGCGCAGCTGCCCCTGGCTGCAAAGCCCTGCCCCATCATCGCGAAACTGCCTCAGAGCGGCACAGCAGTGTTTTGTCGCTACCCATCAGCCTGTCCTTCCGCTACGCTAATGCATAATTCAATGCCTGCAGTAAGAGGGGGTCATCATGCTGAGAGCGATTGCGTGCGTTGGAGCCATCCTAACCGCGATGGCGGCACAAGGGGCGGCGGCACAGAGCTATCCGGACAAGTCGATCACAACTGTCGTCGTCTGGGGCGAAGGGGGCGGCACCGACTCGATCAACCGCATGATCATGGCCGAGATGGCCAAGTTCCTCCCCGTCGACATCGAAGTCACGAACGTCACCGGCGGGGCTGCCGGCAGCAACGGCATGAACTTCGTCCATGAGAAGCCCGCCGATGGCTACACCTTGGTCGGCTTGTCCGAATCGAATGTGACGGCCGGCGTGCTGGGCGGCTTCGGAGAGCGCTTCGACGTCTGGTACCCCTTCATCGTCGGCGGCTCGCCCGATCTCGTCTCTTCCACACCCAAGAGCCAGTACCTGACCTTCGAAGCACTCATCGAAGATGCCCGCGCCAATCCGCGCAAGGTGCGCGTAGCCGCCGGCGGCGCGGGCTCGATCCATCACCTCAACATGCTGGCGCTCGCCAAGGGCGCGAAGGTGGAGTTCGAGTTCATCCCCCACAACGGATCGGGCCCCAGCCATGAAGCCGCGCTCAACGGGGATGTCGACGTCGTGATCACCTCGCTCGCCGAACAATATGATCTGATCGATCAGGGCCAGCTCTATCCTCTCGCGATGCTCACGCCGGAGCCGGGGTCGGAGATCCCATCAGCCTTCGATCTGTTCCCCGAGGTCGCTGAGTACCTGCCGCTCAAACAGGCCATCGGCTTCGCGATCCGTGCCGATGCGCCGGACCGGGTCAAAACCGCCCTTGAGGCCGCCTTCGAGCAGGCCATGCAGGCGGATGCCGTGGCGCAGTGGGCGCTCTTCAACGCCTACGATCTCTCGGGCAAGAGCGGGGCAGAAGCGATGGACACCTTCGCGAAGCTCGAAAGCAACTTCGCCTGGACGCTCCATGATCTAGGGGCCGCCCAGGTCAACCCCGCCTCGCTCGGCATCCCTAAGCCCTGAGGGCACCAGCAGAGAGGCGCTGACGAGGATCCTGCAGTCAGCGCCCCCAACGCCGGGGTTAGGATGAGACCTTCGCCAACCCCGTGAGATGGGCGATGTTGCGCGCAAAGATGCGGACATGGGCAATCGGGCGGGCCTTGACCAGCTCCTTGTTCATGTAGGCGTCGAACGTCAGCTCCTGGATGTCGACGTCGCGGCAGAGATGGACGAAGCGCTCGCGCCGATCGTCCGAACCGTACCAGTAGTCCTGCATCAGCCCGAGGATCCAGAACACGCCGCCATGGGCGCGCATGAACCGCTTACGCGTCCGCGACAGGGCGCGCCCGGCGGCGGCGGGGCTGCGCGCGGCGAGCGCCTCGGCCACGGCACCCGCGGCGATCCGGCCGCCGAACATGGCATAGAAGATCCCCTCGCCCGAGGATGGCGCGACAACGCCGGCCGCGTCGCCTGCCAGGACGACGTCACGGCCGTTATCCCAGTTCGAGAGCGGCTTCAGCGGGATCGGAGCGCCTTCGCGGCGGATGGTGCGCGCCTCGGCAAGACCGGCCATATCGCGGAGTGCGCTGGTCGCCTTCTTCACGCCGAAGGACGGGGTCTCGGTGCCCATGCCGACACTGGTGCAGGGCCCATGTGGAAACACCCAGCCATAGAAATCGGGGCTGATGCGGCCATCGTAGTAGACGTCGCAGCGGTCGGCTTCGAAGTCGGCAGCCGGGTCCGCGGGGCTCTCGACGATCTCATGATAGGCGATGACGGTGCGTAGTTCTTCCGAGCCCGGCACCTCTTGGCGCGCGACCGTCGAATTCGCCCCATCGGCGCCGATCACGAAACGGGTGCGCAGCGCCACCGCCTCGCCGTCATGCCCTGCGGCTTTGGGACGATAGACAACCCGCGCCGTGCCATCCGCCTCACGCTCGATGCGCTGATAGGTCCCGGTGTGGCGCTCGGCGCCATGCTCGGCGGCGCGGGTTCGGAGCCATTCGTCGAAAACCTCGCGGTCGACCATGCCCACGAACCCGTCCTTGATCGGGATGACAACGCGGGCGCCCTTCGGCGAGATCATCCGCGCCTTGGTAATGCGGGCGACGAGCAGGTCCTCGGGGATCTCGAACATATCGATGGCGCGGGGCGGGATCGCGCCGCCGCAAGGCTTGATGCGCCCATCACGGTCGAGAAGCGCGATCCGCAGGCCCTGGCGCGCCAGATCATCCGCCGCCGTGGCACCGGCTGGGCCGCCGCCAACGATCACGCAGTCATAGAGCGGCTGGCCGCCGCCCTCGCCATTGTCGCCGCCGTCGCGGCTGAGATCCCTGGGGCTCATGTCATTCTCCCGGAACGAGGGCCGGTGACGGACGCGCGGCCGCAAGGCGGCTGCCGGCACGGGCGGCTAGGAGGGCGGAGACGAGGAAGAGAACGGCTTCGGCCGCGAAGACGGTGCCATAGGCGGGCCCCGGATCGGCGACCAGGCTGCGGGCTGCATCGGCAGCAAGCGCGCCCGAGAGCCCGCCGAGACCGAAGCCGATTGCCTGGGCGGCCCCCCAGAGGCCGATCCGCGTGCCTTCGCGCCCGCCACCACCCTCGCTTGCCAGCGCCATCATCGCGCTGATCGCGGCGACGGCGAAGGCGCCGTTGGCAAGCCCGAGGGCAAAGACATTGGCGGAGAGCGGCCAGCCCGGCCCATGGGACGCCCCGACCGCGAGGCCGAGCAGCGCGAAAGCAGAGGCAACACAGCCCCCAACGGTCCAGGCGCGCAGGAACCCCGGGCGGCCCTTGCCCCAAAGGCTGGCGACGGCGCCCGTCAACAGCATGCCCAGGAAGACGCCGGCGTGCTGCGTCCCTGCCAGTGCGGTGCTCTCCCCGGGGGTGAAGGCAAAGACATGCCCTGCAAAGGGCTCGAGGATCAGGTCCTGCGCCGAATAGGCCATCATCGAGACGAAGACGAAGACCGTGAAGCGCCGGGCCTGAGGATCCGCCCAGACGGTGGCGAGCGCTCGGCGGAAGCTCTGGGCCGGGGCGCTGGCGGCGGGTTTTTCCACCGGCATCGCCCCGCGCTCCATCCCCCATGTTGCAAAAAGGGTGAGCAGGAAGGCCCCGGTTCCGATGCTGCAGGCGACGATCAGGAGCCGCGCAGGGCCGAAGGGGTCGAGCGCCGCCCCCGCCATGCCAGCCGTCGCCGCGATCCCGAAGATCATCATCAGCCAGGCGAGCGTCGCCGCAGCCGGCCGGCGCGCCGGTGCGGTTCGGATCGCCAGGAGCGCCAGCAGGTTGGTCCCTGCCATGCCGACGCCAAGTCCGATGGCGATGAAGGCGATGGTGGCGGCGATGATCCCTGCCGTGGGTGCTGTCGCCATCCAGACGGTCGCCCCGGCCGCGCCGCTGCCCCCTGCGGCCAGCAGCGCCATGCCCCCGAGGATCCAGGGCACGCGGCGCCCACCACGGTCTGCCCCAAAGCCCCAGCGGGGTCGCGAGAGCTGCACCGCGTAGTGCAGCGCCACCAGCGCGCCGGGGAGCATCGCGGGCAGCGCGAGTTCGACGACCATCACGCGGTTGAGCGTCGAGGTCGTCAACACCACCACGGCCCCTAGGGCCAGCTGAACACAGCCGAGCCGCGCGATACCGGCCCAGGAGAGATACGGAGAGCTCATGGCATGCGATCCATTATGTGGCATGGCCGATGGCATGGGCCGTCAGCGCCATGCCGAGGACGTAAGGCCCAACGCCCGTGCCGTTGAACCAAGGGGCGCGCCCCTCGGGATCGGCGAGCAGACGGGGCATCATGGCGAGCTGGACACCGAGGAGCAGGGCAACACCCGCCGCATGGAGTGGCGCACCCCAAGCGAACAGGAGCGCGACGACAGCGGCTTGCGGTACAGCCATCACCCAGCAGGCGAGGCGTGCTGCCCGGTCTGGGCCGAGGATCACGGGCAGCGAGCGCAGGCCATGGGCCCGATCCCCCTCGATCGCCTTGAAATCGTTCAGGGTCATGATGCCATGGGCACCGGCGGCATAGAGGAGGGCGGCGAGCCAGATCCGCGGCTCGGGCGTCGCCCCCAGCATCACCGCCGCCCCCGTTAGCCAGGGCAGCCCTTCATAGGCAAAGCCCGTGGCCGCAGCCCCGAGCCAGCCATTGGCCTTCAGGCGCAGAGGCGGCGCGGAATAGATCCAGGCCAGCACGCTGGCTAGGACGGCAGCGGCAAAGGCATGGGGGCCGAGGGCGAGGCCGAGCGAGAGCCCGACGATCGTCCAGATCACGGCGATACGAAAACCCCAGGTCCCGGGGATACGGCCCGAGGGGATCGGACGGTCCGGCTCGTTGACCGCATCCACATGCCGATCATACCAGTCATTCGCCGCCTGACTCATGGCACAGACCACGGGACCTGCCAGCAGCAGCCCCCCGATCAGCAGATGCCAGTGGCCCGACAGCGCGGCGCCGGAGGAGAGCACCCCACAGCCAAAGGCCCACATGGGCGGGAACCAGGTGACAGGATGCAAAAGCTCGAGCACGGCGGCCGGGCGCGGCAGCGTGGCCGCCGTCTCGCCCTCCGGCAACCGCGCCATCAGGCGTCGGCCCCGCGGGTTGGAGAAGCGCGGTGCCGCTCGCCGGATACGGCTCGATATGACGTGGTTGATAGGCATGACTGTCAATAAAACTAGACAGTCTTCGCCCAGCGAGAAAGTCCGAAGTTGCAACCCGTTACTGAGCGGGATGCTTTGATGGATCAGGCGTTGGGCGGCGTCGCTGACGCCTCAGCGCGCACCGCCCTCCCCCTCCTCCGGCGGCAAACCGCCCGGACCGTCTGTTCCTCCATCGCCGCCGCCATCCCCATCGCCGAGATCGCGCAGGCCATAGCGGCGCAGCTTCACGTAAAGGCTTTGGCGGGAAAGGCCGAGCATCTCGGCGGCCGAGGCACGGTTGTCGCCGGTCATGTCGAGGGCTGCTTCGATATACATCTTCTCGATCATGTCCGTCGTCTGACGCACCAGATCCTTGAGCGAGACCCGCCCGACGAGTTCGCCCAACTGCTCGGCCGACTGCGGCATCACGGCCGCCTGCGGCCCGCTGGCCCCAAAACGGCGGCGCACGTCGCGAATCGTGAAGGCGAAGATGGGTTCGGGGCCGGGTGTCGCACAGGCCGAGATCTCCACATCCGTCTCGGTGCCGTAATCGCCCCGCAACGTGGTCGCGAAGATCCGAACGGTCCCATGCTCACGCAGATTGGCGAGCAGCACGCGCAGATCGACGC
>JBCCLX010000125.1:0-10375 GCA_039026635.1 Pseudomonadota bacterium | reverse complement strand
GCGCTGCCTGGGCGCATCGCGCTCGGCCATACGCGGTACTCCACGGCCGGGGCCAAGGGGCTGCCGAGCCTGCGGGATGTCCAGCCCCTCTACGCCGACTTCGCCCTTGGCGGCTGCGCCATCGCCCACAATGGCAATCTGACGAATGCGGACGAGCTGCGTGCTCAGTTGATCGAACGCGGCTCGATTTTCCAATCGGGCAGCGACACCGAATGCATCGTTCATCTGATGGCCCGCTCGATCCAGCGCACGATCCCGGAGCGGATGAAGGATGCGCTACGCCTCGTCGAAGGCGCGTTCTCGGTGATCGCCATGACGCGCAGCAAGCTGATCGGCGTGCGCGATCCCCTCGGCGTGCGCCCACTGGTGCTCGGGCGTAAGCCGGGCGTTGAGGGGCGCGATGCCTGGATCCTGTCCTCCGAGACCTGCGCCCTCGATATCGTCGGCGCCGAGTTCCTGCGCGAGGTCGAGCCGGGGGAGATGGTGATCATCTCGGACAAGGGCGTCGAGAGCTCCCGCCCCTTCGAGCCCAAGCGCCCCCGCTTCTGCATCTTCGAATACGTCTACTTCTCGCGGCCCGACAGCATCATCGGGGGCACCTCGGTCTATGAGGCGCGCCGGCGCATCGGGGTCGAGCTTGCGCGTGAGGCACCGGTGGAGGCCGATCTCGTCTGCCCCGTGCCCGATAGCGGCACGCCGGCGGCCATCGGCTACAGCCAGGAGAGCGGCATCCCCTACGCCATGGGGATCATCAAGAACCAATACGTCGGCCGCACCTTCATCGAGCCGACCGACCAGATCCGCGACATGGGCGTGCGCTTGAAACTGAACATCAACCGCGCCGTCGTCCGCGGGCGCCGTCTTGTGTTGGTGGATGACAGCCTGGTGCGCGGGACCACCAGCCGCAAGATCAAGGACATGCTGCTCGATGCCGGGGCGGCAGAGGTCCATTTCCGCATCGCCAGCCCACCGACGAAATGGCCCTGCTTCTACGGCGTCGACACACCGAACCGGGACAAGCTGCTGGCCGCCTCGATGAGCGAGGACGAGATTTGCCGTCACCTCGGCGTCGACAGCCTTAAATTCGTCTCGCTGGACGGTCTCTACCGCGCCGCGGGCGTCGCCGCGGGCCGAGACCCCGCCGAGCCCCGCTTCTGCGACGCCTGCTTCTCCGGCGACTATCCCGTCCGCCCCACCGACGCCGAAGCCCGCGGCGCCCTGAAAGTGCGGGAGAAAGCCCCCGCCTGATCGCCCCCTCTGGCTGCGTCCGATTGCCGGTGGGGGCGGTCCCGGCGCATCGCGTCGGCCGTGACCGCGCTTCGGTAAACCGGCGCAGGCGTCCCCGCGTCGGATTGGCTCGGATTCGACCCTTGGCCTCGCCTGATGTGGTACGGTTTCAGCGAAGCTTTATGACGAACGGCGATTTCGATGACCCATTGGATGCGACCCCTTCTCCTCGGCTGCGCGGCCATCGTCGTCTCCGCAACGGCTGCTGGCGTGGAGACCTGGTCCTACAATCCCGAGAGCTGCGCCGTCGGCGCTGATGGAAAGCTCTACATCCGCATGCCGGGCGGCTACGAGTTCGCCTTCCGGGTAGACGCCCCGATGCAGCTCGGCTCGCCGGTGGAGGCGCTTCAGGACCTGCAGCTGGATGCGTCGGAGCCCGAAGGCTGCTTCAGAGAAATGACAAGTCCGGGATGTCACGTATATATTTAGCCACGGAGAGCCCGTGATGAAGCCCTATCAGGTGCTGTGCTTTCTCTTTTCAATGACCTTTGTTTTCTCGGATATCTCAGCAGAACCAATAGATGTTGAGAAAGCGGAGGTTGACTTTCACTGCAGTGATGTTCTTGACCAGGAGGCGATACTGAGTATCGACGTCGCGCGTGAAACTGGCAGCTATGGGACTGTCACTCAGCGGTTGATCCGAGAGTTACGGGGACGGCCATGCTCGATGGATACTCTAATGAGCTTCGTGAAGCGTGCCGGTTACGACGCCACGACCAGGTATGACTCCGATGAAACAGTCGATGGTGAGCCAGTAAGACAAAGCTTAATCGCTTGCCGAAGAACGCGAAGGCTCGCTACTTTCTATAAGTTGAAGTGTTATGACTCCATCACTTTCGTAATTGATGGAGGAAAACTACGACGAGTTAATCTCGGACTGCCAAAATAGGAGAAATCAGTGCCGATCTATATCGAACAAAAAGGAATTTCAATTGGCCCTAGTTCACCCGCTGGTTATCTCTATCCTGTATGGGTGAAGCGGGGAGATGAATATTTGTATGAATAAAGGTCCACTATTAGTTTATATCTACAGATCTAATCGACTATTATACCGCAGGATAGGCTGGCGTTCCATTATGGTTCCACCGCGACGCTGGCATCTGACAATAATTAATAGTTCGATTCCGTGGTGCAGTACACGATCAGTGATCTTAAGGAGATGACTCGACTGCGAGGTCGTGTGAAAATTCCAGTCCCAGGAGGACAAACGAAAGAAACTTTTGGTCCGATATGGTCGCTATTGTGGAAGCTATTCCATACCACAGACATGGATTTTAACTCTACGCCTAAGGATTTGACGCGCCCACCGAAGCCTCGCCGACATGCAGAGATACCCGGCCATGACCGCCACCGCCTACAGCACCGCGGCGCGGCTCTTCCGCATCGGTGCGATCCCTCTTACGGTGAGGGGCGGTCGGCGTTAGACAGGCGGCCCGGCGGCTCCGCCTGCCGGGGTAACCGCAACACTTCCCGATCCGGACACGGCCGATGCCCCTTCTCACCGACAAGATCGCCCTCGTCACCGGCGCCTCGCGCGGCTTCGGCTTTGCAGCGGCGCGGGCCTTAGCGGTTGAGGGCGCGCATGTGGTGGCCGTCGCGCGCACGCTCGGCGGGCTGGAGGAGCTGGACGACCGGATCGGGGAGGCGGGCGGCAAGGCGGTCCTCGTGCCCCTCGACATCACCGACGATCCCGGGATCCAGCGGATGGCCGCCGCGGTGTCGGAGCGTTTCGGGCGCGTCGATCTCTGGCTGCATACGGCTGCCTTCGCCCCCCAGAACGAGCCAGCCTATCTGGCGGATCGCAAGGAAGTGGAGAAGACCTGGGCGGTCAACGTCACCGCCTTTCATCGGCTGGTGCGCATGGTCGACCCGCTGCTGCGCGCAGGGCCCATGGGCACGGCGCTGATCGTGAGCGAAGATGTGGTGGGCGAGCCCTTTCGCAGCACCTACGCCAGCGCCAAGGCCGCTCAGGCCGCCATCACGCGCGCCTGGGCCGAGGAAGTGCGCCGAACGATGACGGTCGCCCTGGTCGCGCCCCCGCCAATGCCCACGGCCCTGCGCGCCAAAGCCTATCCCGGTGAGGATCGCACAAAGCTGATGACGATCGACGAGGCCGCCAGCCGGCTCATCTCGGCCCTGCGCGCCGGCATCGCCCCCGGCCAAACCATCGCCCTCTAGTGGTCTCAATCCGACACCCTGAACACGCCCGAACGACCAGTTAAGGGGGTACACGAAGGGCGGCTTGCGGACGAAGCGGACCTTGGCTGCAATGAGTATCTCGACTTCGATGTAGCATCAGCTGCAGGCGGTTTTGCCGCGCAGCAGTCTCGGTGAGGAAAGCGATCTTTTGTAGTCAGAAACTCGAAAGAACGGCCAAACCGGATAGTGACCCGTAGCCAGGAATCGATCTGTCTGCTCTTTGGTCAAGTCTTGATGAAGCGAGAACAGGCGCTTCAGGAAGCTATCCTGAATGCGGGATGCAGGGTCAACTCCTGGCAGATAGATATCTGGCCACTCGTACAGAAGCTGGCTGTGCAAGAACACAATCCAACGAATGCACGCTCTTCTCTGATCCGGTGGCAATCGATACTTGCCCTCCAATCGGTGCTCTTTACCATCTTGGTAGAAGACCCACATGGTATCCCAGATCGCACCGATGGCCCGATCATGGGTAATCGGCTGGGCGTCCTCAAATTCACGATTTGAGATCTTTCCAGAAATGAAATCCCTTAAGATCTTTGAGGCTTTCACTCGAGCTTGGACGTCAACAAAGTTTCTCATCACCTTCTGCTGCTCTTTGATTTGCTCATGAGATGACAGTAACGCGCATAAAAGTGGCTGCCAATACCGACGCCGGTATCGGCTCGGAACCGCCATTTGACGATTTCTGCTGGATATCGGTGGAGTTCATGGGCGGAAGGCAAGGTTTGGAGCGCAGGATTGGGATTGGGGGCTTGTCCTGGGTGATGTTTCGGGCGGGCGCGTTGCGGGTGACGGCAGAGCGGTAGGCGCGACGACCACCCTGAAGTCGCGCGTCACGCGGCCGTATTTCCTTGGCGTCGGCACATGCTGAGATGCCCGGAGCGCGGTCACAAGAGCGTTCAGCCCTTGTCGTAGGGGTTTTCGCGTTTGCGGAAGTCGAAGCGGATGGGGACACCGTCGAGGCCGAAGTCGCGGCGGAGGCCATTGACCAGATAGCGCTTGTAGGCATCCGGCAGCTCGTCCGGGCGCGAGCAGAAGGCGACGAAGGTCGGCGGACGCGTGCGCGCCTGGGTCATGAAGCGGATGCGGATGCGCCGCCCCCCTGGCGCCGGCGGCGGATGCGCTTCGAGTTGGGGGCCGAGCCAGTCGTTGAGCTTCGACGTCGTCACGCGGATGTTCCAGATCCGGTGTTGGCGCTCCACCGCGCCCTTCAGCCGGTCGAGGCCCTTACCCGTCAGCGCCGAGAGCGTGACGAGGGGTGTGCCAGCAAGCTGAGGTAAGAGCCGCCCTGCCCGCTCGTGGAGATCCTTGAGCCGCTCCTGCCGGTTCTCCGCCGCATCCCACTTGTTGACGGCGAAGACGATGGCGCGGCCCTCGCGCTCCACCAGATCGGCGAGGCGCAGATCCTGGGTCTCGAAAGCGGTGTCGGCATCCATGAGCAGGACCACGATCTCGGCAAAGCGCACAGCACGGAGCCCATCGGCCACCGAGAGCTTCTCCAGCTTCTCCTGAACCCGTGCCTTCTTGCGCATGCCTGCGGTGTCGAAGATCCGGAAATCGCGACCAAGCCAGTTGGTCTCGACGCTGATGGCATCGCGGGTGATCCCGGCCTCGGGGCCCGTCAGCAGCCGATCCTCGCCGATGATCGCATTGACCAGCGTGGATTTGCCCGCATTGGGACGACCCATCACCGCGATCTGCATAGGCCTGTTCTCGGCCAGCGCATCCTCGCCCTCCGACGGGTCGCCGGCGCCTGCAGCCTCCGCCGCCTCATGCGCCGCGATATGGGGCTCGAGGGCGGCATAAAGATCGCCCATCCCCTCCCCGTGCTCGGCCGAGAGCGCCAGCGGCTCGCCAAGACCGAGAGAGAAGGCGTCGTAGAGCCCGGCCTCGCCCGCGCGCCCCTCGGCCTTATTGGCCGCCAAGAGGACCTTACGCCCGGCACGGCGCAAGAGATCGGCGAAGAGCTGATCCGTGGGTGTCACGCCGGCGCGGGCATCGATGATGAAGAGGCAAAGATCGCTCTCGGTCACCGCTCGCTCGGTCAGCCGGCGCATGCGGGCGGGCAGGCTGTCATCCGTCGCCTCTTCGAGGCCCGCCGTATCGACCACCCGAAAGTTCAGATCGCCGAGCCGCGCATCGCCCTCGCGCAGATCCCGCGTCACACCGGGGCGGTCATCGACAAGCGCCAGCCGCCGGCCGACGAGCCGATTGAAGAGCGTGGACTTGCCGACGTTGGGTCGACCGATGATGGCGAGGGTGAAGGGCATGCGCGGCCCTCTATCCCTCGCGCCGCCGGCCGGCAACCCTCAGTGGTGGGCCAGCTTCAGCGATAGGCCTCAGCAATAGGCCTCAGCGATAGGCGTCGAGCCGGCCCTCATCGGTCAGCACATAGACCGTGTCATTGGCCACGACGGGGCCGGTGATCGAACCGCTCGAGAGATCGGTCACGGCCACAGGCTGGCCGCCGACGCCCTCGAACGCCAGCAGTTCGCCGATGGAGGAGGTGACGAGGATGCGTCCCTCCACCAGCACCGGCCCGGAATACTGGATCGGATCCTCACGATCCTCCGGGTCCTCGAAGGCCGGCAGCGTCGTCTGCCAGATCGTCGCGCCGTTGCGCGCGGAGAGGCGGATGAGCTGGCTCGCGTCCGAGACGAGGAAGAGGGTCTCACCCGCCGCCCAGAGCGGACCGGTCGCCCCTATGGAGCGCGTCCAAACACGCCGGCCCGTGCGTCCCTCGATCGCGACGATACGGCCGGCCTGGTTCGCGGCGATGGCGAAGGGGCCGACGACGACGGGATCACCGGTGACGTCAGAGATCGAACTGCGCGCGAGCCCGCGGCGCCCCCCAGAGAGCACGGCACTCCAGAAGCGCCGACCCGTGCCAAGCTGGACAGCGACGATCTCGCCTGAGGTGTAGGGCAAGAGCGCCGCGCCCGAGGCGATAGCCGGCGAGGCGCCCCCCAGCAGACCAGCGCCAGAGACGGCGGCAGAGGCGCGCCAGAGCGCCTCCCCATCGGAGGCCCGGACGCCGAAAGCGCGGTTGTCCCGCGTCACGGCGACGATGACGCCTTGGGCCACCGCAGGGGCCGCGCGGAAGGGCGCACCGATACCACGGCGCCACAGGATCTCACCCGAGGCCGCGTCGAGGGCCAGGAACTCTCCGAAACCCGTGGTCGCAAAGATCCGTCCATCGGCATAGGCCAGGCCACCGCCGAACCCTTCGGAGCCGTCCTCGTTTTCCGGCGTCAGCGCTCGGCGCCAGATCTCGCGGCCACTGTCGGCGTCGAAGGCGGCGGCATCAGCCTCGGCATCGAGCACATAGACCCGCCCTTCGGCCACGACCGGCGCACTGGTGATCTGCCCGTCATCGCTGTTGCCAGCACCCACATCGACGCTCCAGGCGCGCTGCAGCGACGCCGGGCCCGAGAGGTGACCGGCGTTGTGGCTGGGCACGGCATTCGTCTGGGTCCAGGCATCCAGTTCGCGGGGTGCGGGCAGCGGCACGCCGCCGGCAGCCACGGCATCCGCCTCGCCCGGCTCGAAGGAGAGCGTCGGCGCAGCACTTGCCCCATCCTCGAGCGGCTCGTCCGGGATGGAGGTGGAGCGCTCGCCGCGTACAGGGATCCGCGTGCCCTCAAGCCGCTCCTCATCGTCGAAGACGCCGCAGCCCGCGAGGCCGCCGAGCAGCAGCGACGGTGCGATGATCGCGAGCGCTGCCCGGCGCAGGCCGCCTCCGATCGCCGATGGTGATGACGAGACTGCGATGGCCATCTCAGCCCTCCTCCGCCGGCAGGGTCCGCAACAGCGACTGCGCCCGCGCGCGGGTTTCCCCCGTCGCGCCCGGCTCGCTCATCAGCGTGGTCAGATCCTCGCGCGCGCCGGCGACGTCCCCGGCATTGAGCCGGATGACAGCCCGCAGCTCCAGCGCCAGGGGACGAAAGGGCTGATCGGGCAGCGAGAGCTCGTCGAGTTCGGCCAGCACCGCCTCTCCCTCGCCCAGCACCGCCCGCAGCCGCACCGCTTCGAGACGGGCGAGTTGGCGATAACGCTCCGGCAGTGCCGCATCGGCGGCAACGCTCGCATAGCCGGTGATGGCGGCGGTCCGATCCCCTGCCTCGGCCTGGGCCTGAGCCGCGCGCAAGGCGGCGAGCACCTTGGCCTCACCGCCGACCTCCTCCTGGATTGCCGCAACGGTGGCGGGATCGCTCTCCCCGGCCTGCAGCAGGAGCCGACCGTTCTCAGCCGCCGCATCGCGCTGTTGCTGTTCCCACAGCGCAAAGCCTGCGGAGGCCGCCACGATGAGGGCGATGCCACCGATGATGAAGACGCCGTAGCGCTTCCAGTACTGGAGCATCCGGTCCTGCCGGACCTCCTCCTCGACCTCGCGGATGAAACTGTCGGTATCGCTCATGGAAACTGCTCGCCTGACTGCGCCGCGCCGTCCCATACCACGCCCGTCCTTGAGCGCAATGGAAGCGGGTCTGCTGGCGGGAGGTGTGCTGCGCCTCGATTCAGGCGATAGGCCGCTTACCTCGAGCTGGCGATGCCGGTGCCGACTGCTTACGCAGCCTTCTGCCGGCCGCGCAGCAGCGCAAAGGCACCAAGCCCCGCCAGCACCAGCGGCAGGCTCGCCGGCAGCGGCACGTGCAGCGCCGCAGAGAGCGAATAGGTGCGGCCGGGATTGAAGGCGTTGTTGATCACGATCTGACTGCCGACCACAGGGGGTAAGACAAAGCTGTCAGCGGCGGTTTGCGCAAGGTCCGGGCCCCCGTCGGGCGCGTAGGAGACCTTGTGATCCGTGATCCAAACGCCCAGCCGATCCCCCGCCTCGACAGTGAGCGGCGTGCCCGGCGTGAAGGTGTTGAGCCCCAGGACGGCGTTTTGTTCGTCAATCGCGAGCAGTTCGTAGTCGAGCCCATCGTCGCGCAGGATCAGAAGGCCGATCTCGGTATCAGCGCTCGCGCCCCCTTCCCGGCGGCGGATGTAAGTCGACCACTCGGTGATCGTCCCTGCCTCGGGAATGATGGTCCCGGTGATGATAACGAGGTTCTGACGCCCGTCCTGGTTGCCCCGGTCGATGGGCGCGTTCCCAATCGTTACGGCAGAGGCCAACGATACGCTGCCCAGCATTACCATGGCAGCGAGCACGACTGCTTTGAAAGACACGGAACCCCTCCCCGAAGCGTGGTAAAACCATATCGAATTGGCATGCTTCGATCAAGGATACCGAACAACCTGCGGTTTTATCTCCCATTATGGGGCACCTACCGGAGCGCGAAAGTACTCAACTCTAGCGCGCCGCCCCTCAGGTCTTCGCTTTATAGGTGTGTTCTTCGCCCGGAAAGCTGCGGTCGCGCACTTCGCTGGCATATTGCTCGATGGAGGCGCGCATCATCTCTTCCATCGTGCCGTAGCGCTTCACGAAGGTGGGCACACGGCGCAAGAGGCCGACCATATCCTCGAAGACCAGGATCTGACCGTCACAGGCAGCGCTGGCGCCGATGCCGATGGTCGGGATGGCGATAGCATCGGTGATCTGGCGGGCGAGCGTCTCGGCCACGCCCTCCACCACCACCGAAAAGGCCCCGGCCTCCTCGACGGCACGCGCATCGGCGATCACGGCCTCGAACTGCGCCTCGTCGCGCACGGCCCGAAAGCCGCCGGCGGTGTTCATGGCCTGGGGCATCAGGCCGATATGCGCCATGACGGGGATGCCCCGGCGCGCCAGGGTCCGGATCGTGGGCGCCATCTCGATCCCGCCCTCGAGCTTCACGGCATGGCAGCCCGTCTCCTTCACCACGCGCGCGGCGTTGCGGAAGGCGACCTCCGGGCTCTCCTCGAAGCTGCCAAAGGGCATATCGACCACGACGATCGCCTTGGAGGCCCCGCGCACCACCGCCTGGCCATGCATGATCATATGCTCGAGCGTGACGCCCAGCGTGTTGTGCATGCCGTGGATGACCATGCCGAGACTGTCGCCGACGAGGAGCAGGTCGCATTGCTCATCGCACAGGGCGGCCACATGAGCGGTGTAAGAGGTGAGACAGACTAGGGGTTCTGCGCCCTTGCGCGCCGTAAATCCAGGAACGGTCATCCGCTTGCGGCCCGCCTCGGGCGCGGCATGGGCGGATTGTTTGGAGATCGTGGATCGCGTCGACATGGCTGCTCCCCGCTTTGGCTGCCCTTTCATACGCCGCAGACCAGACGGCGACCATAGCGAGACCAGGGTCTGGAAAGGATCACTTCCATGGCCACTTCCCTGGCCAAATCCTGGGCCGAACACCAAAATCCCCGTGCAAAGGTCGTTAATCAGCACTGATGGCGCGAACATAGTGCAAAGGACATAGGTGCCATCTGGCATGCGGGCTAACGGCGACTTATTGTACCAGTCGACGGTTTCGCGCTGCGCCTGCGTTAGGTGGGTCTTCAGCGGTACCACAGGCCCGAGAACAATGCGCATCACGTCTTTCATCGCTGCCGCCGCCGTCGTCATCGGGCTTGCTTGGTGGTTTGGACTGCGGCCAATGCAGGAGGATGTGTCGCGCTTCGTGGCCGCGACGTCCGAAGGCAAGGCATCCGCAACTACAGCCGAGGGCCTTACCGAGACCAAAACTGAGCCCGCGACCGTGCCCCAAACCGAGGCTACACAGCGCGCGAGCAATGCCGATTTGGCGGTGCCGGTCTTGGTCGTGCAGAGCACGGAGGCTCCCGCCAAGGAGACAAAGCGGCTGAGGGGACGGACCGAGGCTAACCGCACCGTCACGGTCGAGGCGGAGACGAGCGGGCTCGTCATCACCCAACCGCTGCGCGCCGGCACGCGCGTGAGCGCCGGGGACGTGCTCTGTCGGCTCGATCCTGGCCCCCGCGAGGCAGAGCTTGC
>JBCCLX010000124.1:0-10425 GCA_039026635.1 Pseudomonadota bacterium | reverse complement strand
CTTCGAGAGCGGGTCGCAGCAGGACGAGGTTTGGGGACGGCAGTGGGGTTGCACCAATGATGTGGGCCGGCTGCGCATGGTCTTGATGCATCGTCCGGGGCCGGAGATGGAGATCATCGATCCCACCAAGCGCATCGAGCGCCTGAACTCCTACGGCGATGAAGAGGGGCAAACCTGGTACTGGCGCGGCGACCGGATGCCCAACATCGCCGCCCAGCAGGCCCAGCACGACGCGCTGACCGGGGCCCTGCGCGCCGAGGGGGTCGAGGTCGTGCTGATCGACGAGGCGGCACCGGGTCGGCACAAGCAGATCTACACCCGCGATAGCTGCATCGGGGTCGAAGGCGGGGCCATCGTCACCCGCCTCGGCCCCATCGTGCGCCGGGGCGAGGAGCGCCCGGTGACCCAAGCGCTCGCCCGCGTCGGCTGCCCCATCCTGCGCACGATCAACGGCCGCGGCCTGATGGAGGGGGGTAGTTTCGTCTGGCTGAAGCCGGGTCTCGCCGTCATCGGCCGCTCGAGCCGGGTCAATGAGGAAGGCACGCGGCAGGTGGAGGAGGTGCTGCGGGAGGCGGGCGCGGAGGTGATCCGCGTCGATCTAACCGGCTATCGGCTGCACATCGACGGCGCGCTCGTGATGGTGGCCGAGGATGTGGCGATCACCAATCCGACCCAGCTGCCCTTCTGGTTTCTCGAAAAGCTCGAGGAGCTCGGTATCCGCATGATCGAGGTCCATCCCGAGGACGCGGTCGGCTGTCTCAACTGCCTCGCCGTCGCGCCGGGCCGCGTGATCATGCAGGACGGGCTCAGCCCCCGTACGGCGGACCGGATGGACGCGCTCGGGATCGAGATCGTCTCGGTACCCTACGACCTTGTCTACGAAGGCGGAGGCGGGATCCATTGCTCGACCTCGCCGCTGATCCGCGACCCTATCTGAAGCCCCATGTCGGACGCGCTCTTCCGCCCCGTCGGCAGCTTTCTGGGTGTGCCGCAGCGCCCGGACCCGGCGGGTGCGCGGGCGGCGATCCTGGGTCTGCCCTTCGATGCGGGAGGTCATCCGCGCCGCACGGGCGCCCGGCTCGGGCCTGCGGCGATCCGGATGATGTCCACCGATATGGTGCGCCATCACCGGCCCGAGGATGCGGAGAACCGAGATCCCGTGGCGGCGCTCGATCTGGTGGACCTTGGCGATGTGGCCGTGATCCACAGTGACCAAGACGCCTCGCTCGCGCGGATGGAGGCGGCCTATGCCCGCGTGATCGCGGCGGGGGCGGTGCCGCTAGGTCTGGGTGGCGACGGCATGGTCAGCGTGCCGGCGATGGCGGCATTGGGGGCGGCCTACCCCGGGCTTTCGGTGATCCATCTCGACAGCCATACGGACGCCTATCCGGCGAAGCCCGGGGTCAACGCCCCGCCGCTCGACCCAGCCACAACCTTCGGCCACGCCGCCGAACGCGGCCATGTGGTGCCCGAACGCTCGGTCCATGCGGGCCTGCGCGGCTTCGCCTATGTCCCCGGCGTCTTTGCCCATGCCGAGGCGCTCGGCTATCGCCTCATTCCGATGAGCATCATCGAGGCCGAGGGTATCCCTGCCACGGCGGCCCGCATCCGCGAGATCGTGGGCAGCGGCCCTGTGTTTCTCTGCGTCGATATGGACGTCTTCGATCCGGCAACGGCCCCCGGGGTCTTCACCCCCGCCTGGGGTGGGCTGACAGCGCGGGAGGGACTCGGGCTTCTCCGCGCGCTCTCAGGCCTCGATATCGTGGGCGCGGATATCAACACGACCACGCCGGGCTTCGACAATCAGGGCCAGACCGCCTTTCTCGCCGCCACCGTCGCGCTCGAACTTCTCTATCTGATCGCCGCCTCTCCGCGTCTTGGCGACCGATGATGGGCCCGGTCCTTCTCTACGGCCCGCTGGTGGTGACGGTGACGATGTGGGCGTTTCAGGCGCCGGCGCTGCATGCCCTCGGCGAGCGCTGGGATCCGGCGACGCTCAATCTCGCGCGCTATCTGCTGGCCATGATGGCTTTCTCGGTGATCGTCACCTTCGCGCCGAGCGGGCGTGCGGAGCGGGAGGCAGGATCAGCGATCGCCGCCCTGCCCTGGACCCATGGCCTGCTGATCGGAGTGCTCTTCGGCGGCTTTGGGCTTCTCTTCGCCACGGGCTCGGTCGTCGGCAATCCCGTGGTCTCGGCGACCACGGCCGCCGTGATGCCGATTACGGCAAGCCTCGTGAACTGGATCGTCACCGGTCAGCGGCCCGAGCGGACGCTCTTGATGGCGCTGGTCCTGGTCGTTCCCGGCGCCGTTCTGGCGATGCCACGGGCCGATGGCGTGGGCGGCGATCTCCCAGTGCTGGGCCTCGTTCTCGTGCTTCTGGCCCAGGTATGCTGGAGCCTCTATTCCCTCACCCTGCCACGCCTGATGCCCGAGGCGTCGACCATCCGGCGCACCCGCGTCTCGATCCATTGGGCGCTGCTCTCGCATCTGGTCGTTTTCCTCCTGGTCTGGATCATCGGCGCCGGGCGGGCTGACCTCAGCTTTCCGGTCTTCGACGGCAGCGTCACGCTGGCCGCCGCGCTCGGGCCCATGGTCCTTGGCCTCGCCCTCTGGAACCTCAGCGTCGCGCGTCTCGGTCTGCCCGTCTGCGCGCTCTTCCTCAATCTCGTTCCCGTGGTGGGCACGCTGATCGCCTGGGCCTTCGGCACAGTCCCGAGCCTGCTCCAGATCTTGGGCGTCACCCTCGTGATCCTGGGCATGGGTTTCGCGCAGTACCGTCGCAAGAGCGCCGAGGGCCGGTCGCCCTTGCCGCGAGGCTGATCGGTCTTTCCTCGCAAATCGCGCACGACCGGGTAGAGTTAACCGACAGCCGAAAGGAGCCAGCCCATGCCCGAAGATCTCGCTCGCATCGACACCGCGCGCCGCGACCTGGCCGCCGCCTATCGCCTGATCGCCCATTTCGGGATGGATGACGGGATCTTCACCCATATCTCCATGCGCGTGGATCACGACCGGTTCCTGCTCAACCCCTTTGGGCTCAGCTTCGACGAGATCCAGGCCTCAACCTTGGTGACGATCGACCACGAAGGCACCGTGATCGACGATCCGCTGGGCAACGGGGTGAATGCCGCGGGCTTCACGATCCACTCCGCCATCCACATCGCGCGCCATGACGTTGCCTGTGTCGCGCATACGCACACGGTGGCCGGCGTTGCGGTCTCGACCCAGGAGAAGGGGCTCCTGCCGCTCAACCAGTGGTCGCTCCAGTTCTACAACCGCATGGCCTTCCACGACTATGAGGGGATCGCGCTCGATCTGGATGAGCGGGATCGGCTGGTGGCGGACCTTGGCGATCTCAACACGATGATCCTGCGCAACCACGGCCTGCTGACCTGTGGTGTGACGGTGGGCAAGGCGACGAAGCGGATGCTGGATCTGGAGCGCGCCTGCAAGGCCCAGGTCGCCGCCCTCGCCGGCGGTGTCGCGTTGCGCTGGCCCCCGCATGAAGTCTGCGAGAAAACCGCGCAGCAGTATGAGGGCAGCACCGTCAGCGACAAGCCGGCACGGGACTACCAATGGGAGGCCTATCTCCGCCTCCTCGATCGCGTCGCCCCGGACTACAAGGACTGAGCCTGATGTGTGCGAGCGCAGAGGGTACGGCCATCGGCACCGTGCTGATCGAGAACGACCGGACCCGCGTCACAGAATGGCGTTTCCGCGAGCGGGGCGCCAACACGGGCTGGCACCGGCATGACTATGACTACGTGGTGATCCCGCTCTTCGATGGCGCGCTCGATATCCTGAACCCGGATGGCTCGACGACGCTGGCGCCGATGAGAAACGGCGTGCCCTACTTCCGGGATCTCGGCGTCGAGCATGATGTGCGTAGCGCGAATGACTTCGACTGCGCCTTTATCGAGGTTGAGTTTCTGCGCTGAGACGCCGGGTCACGCTGCCTCGAGCCGACGGAGGCGCCCGTTGCTCGACGGCACGATCCAGACCTCGTCATAGGGGTAATCCGCCTCGGAACGGCCCCAGAGCTTGCGCAGCACTTCGACCTGGAACTCGATCCAGCCCATGGCATAGGGCTCAGCCCCGCCCTCGCGCATCGCGGCATCGAGCCCCCGCAGCTGCCAGAACGGTACGCTGGGGAAGGTGTGATGCGCGGTGTGATAGGGCATCTGCCAGCAGAGCCAGCGCATCACCGCATTCGTCTTCGTCGTACGGGTATTCTTGAGGATATCGTCCTCATGGCTGAGACCCAGATGTTCGATCGTGTTCTGCAGCTGATGCACGAATTTCATCGTGATCATGGGCGCGAGCCAGAGGATCACGGCCGCCCAGGACCCGGTCGCCACCGACACGGCCGCGATGGCAGCATAGAGGGCGGCATGGATGCGCGCTTCACGGATGACGAGC
Source organism: Pseudomonadota bacterium (assembly GCA_039026635.1). GTDB lineage: Bacteria > Pseudomonadota > Alphaproteobacteria > Rhodobacterales > Rhodobacteraceae > Thermohalobaculum. Next base: position 6,003 of record JBCCLX010000124.1, on the reverse strand, counting down.
GCATGCTCATCCTTGCGCACGTAAGGTTCCAACACGATCCCGCGGGTGAGGCGGACGATCCGCGAGATCCGGCTCCACCAATAGGTCGGCCCCCAGAACCAGAGGAGATAGGAGCCGAGCGTATAGGGCGCGCGCACGAGCTCCCCATCCTTCTCCCAGTTCTGCGTATGCTGGTGATGGGCCCAGTGCTGAATTTTGTCGAAGTCCCGCGGATAGAGCATCAGGAAGCCGATCAACCGTCCGAAGGCTCTGTTGGGCCACTTCGTCTGAAAGACGGTCCCGTGGCTCAGCTCATGTTGTCCGGCGTAGAGAAAGTTGAGCAGCACGCCGTGGATCATGAAAACCGGCACGGCCCACCAGCTGCCCCAGAGCGTCCAGAGCGCCGCACCCGAGAGCAGGATCGCGCCGAAGTGACTGCCGAGTTGCAGCGCGCCGGCAAGATCCGAACGTTGCATCAGCGCGCGCAACTGCTGCGGCGCGACCAGGCGGCGGCGGGTGAAGCTGGCTTCCATAGCGAACCGTCTCCTCCAAGGGCTCCTCGGCCATCAAGAGGCCACGCCCCTCAATCTAGCGCAAGCCTCGCAGTTGCACCTGCGAAGCCCTCCACGCTGCGGCAAATGCGTCACGCCCTGCGATGGGGCAGTGACGGCGCAGTGGGGCGTCAGCGGCGGATGGGTCAACGGCTTGCCGTAATGGCCGCTCCAGAGGGCGGCTCATCGCTGTCTTCTGCCTCGATCTCATAGGCGGCCTGCGTGGTGCGGGGGGCGAGAGAGAACTGCCCGTCATACCGGCGCACAAGGCGAGCGGCTGCAAGACGATAGAGGATCACCAGCGAGAAGAGCGCGAGGAGGATGGAGATGAGGTAGAAGAGGGCGGGTGCACCGCTCTCCTCCATCCAGGCCGCCGCCACGAGCGGCCCGGCGGCCGCGCCGCTGGAGTAGATCAGCAAGAGCCCACCGCTCACCTGCACCATCTGCTCGGCCGGCGTCTGGTCGTTCACATGCGCGAGGCAGAGCGGATAGATCGGCAGCATTAGCGCGCCGTGCAGGAGCGCGAGGATCAGCGCCAGCAGCGTGCCGCCATCGGGCATCAGGGCGAGGGCAAGGCCCGTGAGCACGGCCAACATCACTGCGGGCAGCATCACGAGCCTTCGGTCGTTGCGATCCGAAAGACGCCCGAGCGGCCATTGCGAGAGCGTGCCGCCGAGAACGAAGGCCCCCATTAGGAGCGTCGTCTCGAAAGTGCTGAGCCCGCTCTGCTGACCAAAGAGAGGGGCGAGCGACCAGAACGCGCCCTCCGCCGCACCGATCAGGAAGCAGCCGAGCGTTGCCACCGTCGAGAGACGGAAGAGACCGCCCAAGTCGAGCCGCGCGGCCGGCACCGCCGTCGGCTCTTGCGTCGGCGTCAGCGAGACGACGGCCGCGGAGAGGCAGACCGCAAGCGTCGGCACGAGGATCAGCAGCACGTCTTGCAGACCCGCGAGGTTCACGCCGAACTGTCCGAGGATCCAGCCCGCGTTGGAGACGATCACATAGAGCGAGAGCACCCGGCCGCGGTTCTCATTGCTCGCCAGATCATTGAGCCAGCTCTCGATTGTCATGAAGACAACGGCGAGCGCCACGCCGCTGAGGAACCGCAGGGCCACCCAGAACCAGGCCTCCGGATAGATCGGCAGGGCGAGGGTGAGTGCTGTTAGGATGCAGACCGTGCCGGTATGGGCTCGGATATGGCCGATATGGGCGATCAGGCGCGGTCCGAGGATGCAGCCGGCGACGATGCCGCCGAAATAGGCTGTCCCCAGAAGACCAATGGCCGAGGTCGAGAACCCTTCGAGCCCCGAGCGCATGGGCAGCATCGTCTGCAAGAGCCCGGAGCCCGCACAGACGAGGCCGGAGCCGAAGAGGATCACGCCGATGGTGCGTTCGGGAGACATCTCCACCTCCCGCTCTCAAGGGGGTCAGGCGCGGGGGACGCCGATGCCGCGCGTGATCTCCAGCTTACGCTTGGAGACGTAGGCGCCAAGCGCTTCTTCGATGCCGGGGTCGATGGGGGGCTTTTCGTAGTCGGCAAGGCGGCGTTTCCAGATCGCATTGGCCCGCTCGGTCGCCGATTGCGCGCCGGCCTCGGTCCAGGTCTCGAAGTTGCTCCAGTCCGAGACGAGCGGCGTGTAGAAGGCGGTCTGGTACCGCTCGAGCGTATGGGGCGTGCCGAAGAAATGCCCGCCATGGCCGACGGCCGCGATGGCCTCAAGCCCGATGGAGGCTGCGTCGATCTTGGGCGGCGTCATGTAGTGGGCCATCATCTGCAGCATCTCGGCATCGAGGATGAGTTTTTCGAAGGAGGCGGTGAGGCCTCCGCCGAGCCAACCGGCGGCGTGGTTCAGCAGATGCGCGTGGCCGGTAAGCGCCCCCCAAATCGACATCTGGCTCTCATAGGCAGCCTGGGCATCGCAGGCGTTCGAGCCCGTGGCGTTGGAGGAGCGGAAGGGCACGCCGTAGCGCCGGGCAAGCTGACCCGTGATCTGGGCGGCCTGGGTGTATTCGGGCGTGCCGAAGGCGGGGCTGCCGGTGCGCATATCCACATTGGTGGTGAAGCCGCCATAGACGACGGGCGCGCCCGGCCGGACGCATTGCGTCAGCGTAATCCCGAAGAGCGCCTCGGCGTTCTGCTGCGCCAGGGCGCCAGCCAGCGTGACCGGCGACATGGCACCGGACAGTGTGAAGGGCGTCACCACCACCGCCTGGCCATGGGCGGCCATAGCCATCAGCCCCTCGGCCATCGCGAGGTCCAGCGTCAGCGGCGAATTGGTGTTGATAACGCAGGTTAAGACAACGCGCTCGACCAAGGCCTCGCGGGCGATGCCGAAGGCGATGGCCGCCATCTCGAGCGCATCCTCCGCCCGCTCCCGCCCAAGACCGGAGGGCTGCCAGTTCTTGTCCGTCAGCGTCGCCTGGGCGTGGTAGAGATCGAGGTGGCGTCGATCCTGCGGCAGGTCGAGCGCCTCGAAGGGCCCCCCACCCTCCTGATGGAGGATATCGAGGCTTTGGACGAGGCGGATGAAATCGCACATCTCCGCATAGCTGCCCGCGCGCCGGCCACGATCGAGATCGGAGACGAAGGCCGGTCCGCCGACGGAGGAGAACACGGTGTAGCGCCTTCCAAGCCGGACCGAGCGCTGCGGATTGCGCGCTTCCAACAGGAACTCTGAAGGCGCTTGCGCGACATGCTCCATCACCATGGCCGGGTCCAGGCGGACGATCTCGTCCTCGAGCGCCGCACCAGCCTGCCGCAACACCCGCCGCGCTTCGGGGCACAGGACCTTCATGCCGATGGTCGAGAGGATGCGCAGCGAGGCGTGGTGCAGCGTCTCGATCTGCTCCTCCGGCAGAACGGCCATCGGCGCATAGGGCAGTTCGATCTCTCGAAACCCAGAAAGCGGGTGGCTGTCGGTCGGCGCAGCCCGTGTCCGCTCGCGTCCTCGTCGCGCCATGGGGACCTCCCGATCCTCAACCCCTTTATTGCACAACTGTACAATAAGGACAGCAGCCGAGCAAGCGAGGCCCTGCGTCAGCCCTCCACGGCGCCATCGATATAGGACCAGGCCATGCGGCGCGCCTCTTCCAGCCCGATGTACTCAGGGTTCACGGCCATCTCATACCAGAGCCCGTCGAGCAGGATGTAGAGGGTGCGCGTGGTGCTTCCGAGCGGCCGGTCACGACCGAGGGCGCGAGCATGGGCCTCGAGCGCCTGTCCGAGGGCGGCCACCACCGTTTCGCTGAAACGCGACATCTCGTGGCGCAGCGCAGGCTCGTTCTGCGAAAAGGCCCAGAGCGCGATATAGGCGCCCGCTGTGCGGCCCCGCGCCTCGTCGTCACAGAGGAACCGGTCGACGATGGCGGCGAGATGCGCGCGTGGCTCGAGCCCGGCTCCCTCCAGCGCGCGCAGCTCAGCCTCAAACCGCGCGGCCAGCATCTTATAGGCACTCAGCAGCAGCTCGCCCCAGGTCTCGAAGAAATAGGTGATCAGGCTCGGCGCCACGCCGATCTCGCGAGCGACCTGGCGCAGGCTCCAGGCCTCCGGCGCGCGCTGGGCCAGGCAGTCGATGGTCGCCTCGATGATCTGGCGCCGGCGCTCCTCAGGATTGATCCGCCGGCGGGAGGGTTTGCGCTGCGGCTCGCTCACGGCTTCTCCTTGTTGTACAATTGTACAATAACGCCTAGACTGTCACCATCCGCCGACCGAGAAGACGGTTCGCACCCCGGAGGGCACCATGGCGCGACATCCCAGCTTCGACCTTCTGTTCGAGCCCGTGAAGATCGGGCCGGTCACCGCCCCCAACCGCTTCTATCAGGTCCCGCATGCGAGCGGCGCGACGAATGCGATGCCGCGGGTGCGTGCGGGGCTGCGCGGGATGAAGGCCGAGGGGGGATGGGGCGTGGTCTCCACTGGCGCCTGCTCGATCCATCAGAGCTGCGACGATGCCCCCCTGCCCTATGCCACCCTGTGGGACGATGACGATATCCGCTCCCATGCGCTGATGGTGGAGGCAGTGCATGCCCATGGGGCGCTCGCGGCCATCGAGCTTTTCCACGGCGGGGCGGCGGTGATGAACCGCATGACGCGGCTGCCGCAGCTTTCACCCTCGGGCATCGGCTGGATGGCGACGCATCCGGCCTTCATGTCCGCCGCGCGCCCAAAGGCGATGACGGCCGAGGATATCCGCGATGTGATCCGCTGGCAGGGAGAGGCCGCGCGCCGGGCGGTGAGCGCGGGCTTCGACATCGTCTATGTCTACGCCGGCATGGGGTACCTGCCCTACGAGTTCCTGCTGCCCGAGTACAACCAGCGCACGGATGCCTATGGCGGCTCGGTCGCCAACCGAGTGCGCCTGATCGCCGAGATGATCGAGGCGACGCAGGAGGCCGTGGCGGGCCGTGCGGCAGTCGCGCTGCGGATCAGCCTAGAGGAGCTGCGCGCGCGCCCCTCGGCGACGGCCGCCTCGGAGGCGCATGAGGCCGTGGCGGCGCTGGCCGAGCTGCCGGACCTCTGGGACGTGAAGATGGATTCGAGCCCCACCGACTGCGGCACCTCGCGGTTTCGCGACGAAGGTTCGCATGAGCCGGTGATCGATTTCGTCCGCGCGCTGACCTCGAAGCCCGTGGTGGGCGTCGGCCGCTTCACCTCCCCCGATGCCATGGTCAGCCAGATCCGGCGCGGCGTGCTGGACCTGATCGGCGCCGCCCGCCCCTCCATCGCCGACCCGTTCCTGCCCGCCAAGATCCGCGACGGGCGCGAGGAGGACATCCGGGAGTGCATCGGCTGCAACATGTGCATCGCGAGCTGGCACGAGGGTGTCCTCGTCCGCTGCACCCAGAACCCGACCTTCGGGGAGGAATGGCGCCGCGGCTGGCATCCGGAGCGGGCGACGCGTGCGACCGCATCCGACCGCGTGCTGATCGTCGGCAGCGGTCCTGCGGGGCTGGAGGCAGGCCTCACGCTCGCGCGCCGCGGCTATGAGGTGACGATCGCCGACAAGGCCCCGGAGCTTGGCGGCCGCGTGCTGTTTGAGGCGACGCTCCCTGGCCTCTCGGCCTGGCGGCGGGTAATCGACTATCGGTTGGGCCAGCTGCGCCGCATGCCCAATGTCTCGCTCTTCACCGAAAGCGATGTGGATGCGGAGATGGCGCTCGAATTCGAGGCACAGCACGTGATCGTCGCCACCGGCGCACGCTGGACCAAGGCGCTCTGGTCGCCGCTGGAGGTGCCGGAGGGCGCTGTGGTGGGCGCGCTCACCCCAACAGACATCGCTGAGGGCGCTGAGGTCGAGGGGCCAGTCGTGGTCTATGACTTCGATGGGCATGTGATGGGCGGAGCCTTGGCCGAACGTTTTGCGCGGGAGGGGCACGCGACGACCTATGTCTCGCCCGCAGGCTCCGTCTCGCCCTGGACGATCCATTCGAATGAACAAGGCAACATCCATGCGCGGCTGCGCAGTCTCGGCGT
>JBCCLX010000123.1:0-10495 GCA_039026635.1 Pseudomonadota bacterium | reverse complement strand
GCGGGCCAGTCGATCTTGTCGCTGGACGAAGGAACTACGAGAACGCCTGCAAAGGAGGGTTTGCGCAAGGCTGCAGCAATTTCGGTCTTGTTCTCTATAATGGGCAGGGTGGTCCGAAGAATGATGTTTTAGCGCGGGCCAAATTCAAACAGGCTTGTGATGGCGGGTATAATGATGGCTGCCGCAATTATGGCGTTGCCTTGAGACAGGGCATTGGCGGCCCGGCTGATGAGGCGAACGCCGTCATTGCCCTCACCAAAGCATGCGACATGAACGTTCAAGCCGCCTGTCAAATGATCGGAAGATGATTATATCCTTCTTACAAATGAAGGAGGCCGATCATGATCCCGACAATGCCGAAGCCCGGTAATGAGAAAAAGCTGCGGCGCTCAAATACGGAATGGCGCGAAATCCTGACGGAGGAGCAGTTCCGCATTGGCGTCAAAGAGGGCACAGAACGCGCATTTACGCCCGGCAATCACGATGATGAAAAGCGCGATGGCGTTTATGAGTGCGTCGGATGCGATGAGGCAATCTGGTCATCTGAGCACAAATTTGACAGCGGGACCGGGTGGCCAAGCTTCTATCAGCCGATCCGCGAGACAGCTGTCGATACGAAGACCGATTTCAAGTTGGTCTACCCGCGCACGGAGTGCCATTGCGGCATCTGCGGACTGCATCTTGGGCATGTCTTTAAGGATGGACCGCCGCCAACAGGAAAGCGGTGGTGCATTAATGGTGCGATGCTGCGGTTTAAGGTTGCAGGGACGTAATCGTTACAGACTAGACAAGATGAACGGCATGGATAGGGTCACGCGCATCTTATAACGCGGAGCCTAACCTATGCGCCTGACGCCTCTTCTTTCTTCTGCTGCAGCTCTCGCCATCCTTGTCGGTTGCAGCGCTCAAACTGAAACAACTTCTGACACTTCAACGGAGACCACGACAACCGTGCCCTTTGATCTCGCTTCCCTGACCCCACCGACAGCAACGCGCATCGATAAGACGATTGAACAAGTCGGGCGCACCCGTGTTGATCCCTACAATTGGATGAAGGATGAGAACTGGCAGGACGTCATGAAGGACCCGTCCATCCTGCGCGAAGACATCCGTGACTATCTGGTGGAAGAAAACGCCTTCACCAAAGCCGGATTGGAAGAGCCGCTTCAGCCGCTCGTTGACGAGTTGTTTGAAGAAATGCGTGGTCGGATCAAGGAAGACGACCAATCCCTGCCAAGCGTCGATGGGCCGTTTGCGTATCTGACCAAGTTCCGAACAGGCGGTGAGTATCCGATCTTTGCCCGCAAACCCGCGGCCGAAACGTATAATGAAGAGGCAGAGGTCGAAATCCTTCTGGACGGCGATGCGATGGGTGAGGGTAAAGCCTATTTCGCCTTTGTTGGGCTTGGCCACAGCCCGGATCACAAGCTTGTCGCCTATGCCTATGATGATCAGGGCTCTGAGCGCTACGACATCAAATTTCGCAACATTGAGACCGGCGAAGACCTACCCGATGTTGTGACTGGAACAGCAGGCAACTTTGTTTGGTCTTCAAACAGCGATGCTGTGTACTGGGTCGAGCGTGACGATAATGGCCGCCCAGTTGCGGTCCATCAGTATAAGCTCGGTAGCGACGGCGCTTCGACTGAGATTTATCGCGAAGCTGATGCGGGCTTCTTTACCGGTGTCGGGAAATCCCAGTCAGGAGCGTATATCTTCATCGGTGTCGGCGATCAGGTGACATCTGAGTATCACTATTTCAAAGCCGATGCTGACACCCCAGAGCCGAAACTGGTGGCCGCTCGCGAGGTCGGTGTTGAGTACGACATCGAGCATTGGGGCGATCAGTTCGTCATCACCACGAATGCAGATGGCGCGGTCGATAAGAAGATTGTGACAGCTCCCGTCGATGCGCCCGGGCGTGAGAATTGGACGGATTATATCGCACATGAAGCGGGCACGCTGATCCTCGGCGTTGATGTCCTCAAGGACCATATGATCCGCACCGTGCGCAAAGAAGGCCTGCCGAGCGTTATCATTACAGATGACCGGTCTCGGGCCGGCGCAGCGTTGGCGCACCGTCGATGGCGGGAGCCGGCAGTATGTGGATCGTGTCACCGCTGCGCTGGGCGATCGGGCGATCACGGGGCGCCCGGCCGTGGCGGTGCGCCCCGCGCGGGGCGGGCGTCCCGCGGCCGTGCGTTTCGCGGATGGCGGTACGGTGGAGGCCGATGCTGTGCTTCTCGCCTGTCACGGGCCGCAGGCGCTCGCCCTGCTGCGCGAGGGGGGCGAGGATGCGCTCGACGCGGAGACGACCTCGATCCTCGGCCGGTTTCGGACGGCTCCCAATCGCGCCGTCCTGCATAGCGATCGCCGCCTGATGCCCAAGCGCGAGAAGGTCTGGTCGTCCTGGAATTTCCTCTCCGAAGGCGCAGCGGCCGATGCGGCGCGGCCAGCGCCCGTCACCTATTGGATGAACCGGCTTCAGGGCATTCCGGAGCAGCATCCGCTGTTTGTGAGCCTCAACCCCGCGGTCGAGCCCGATCCCGCCCGCACGCATGCCGAGGCGGACTGGGCGCATCCTGTCTTCGACGCCGATGCCTTCGGCGCACAGAAGGCGCTCGATGGCGTACAGGGCCGGGGCGGGGTGTGGTACGCGGGGGCCTGGCTCGGCTACGGCTTCCACGAGGATGGGCTGCGTGCGGGCCTACGCGTGGCCGAGGCGCTCGGGGGACGCCCCTCATGGGTGCGTGACACCGGCACGCCGCTCGCTGAGCGGCCGGCGGCCGTTGCGGCAGAGTGAGTGGAGATCGAGTGGAGCACGCAGTGGCGGCGCAGGCGATGAGCGAAGCCGGGGACGGGACGCAGGCCTGCCTCTATCAGGGCCATGTGATGCACATGCGCCTGCGGCCCTTTCATCACCGCTTCCGCTACCGTGTTTTCTCGCTGCTGCTCGATATCGACCGGCTGGAGGAGACCTGCGGCAGGCTGCGTCTGCTGGGCCTCGACCGCTTTGGCCTTCTGTCCTTCCACCGTCGCGACCACGGGCCGCGCGATGGCAGCGGACTGCGCCCTTGGGCCGAGCGGTTGCTGGCTGAGGCTGGGCGTCCCCGGCCGGCGCGGATCTGGCTCCTCTCCTTCCCCCGCATCCTCGGCTACGCCTTCAATCCCCTCTCGGTCTATTACTGCGAGGATGCCGAGGGGCGGCTCGAGAGCGTGATCTACGAGGTGAAGAACACCTTCGGCGATCAACACCCTTATGTGCTGGCCGCGGATGCGGATGCCGCGGGGGCCGTGCGGCACAATCAGGACAAGGGCTTCTTCGTTTCTCCCTTCATCGGGATGACGCAGACCTATCGCTTCACGCTGCGCCGGCCGGGCGCGCGCCTGGCGATCCGGATTCGCCAGCACGATGCTGAGGGAGAATGGCTGATTGCGACCCAAAACGGGACCCGTCGGCCCTTGAGCGATGCGGGGTTGCTGGCCGCCTGGGCCTGCCATCCGCTGATGACGCTGAAGGTAATTGTGGCGATTCATTGGCAGGCGTTGCGCCTTTGGCTCAAGGGTGCCCGCTTCCACCCCTATCGCGGGCCCTATCCGGAGCAAGCATTGCCCTCTAGCACACGGAGATCCGAAACCTTTTCGGGCACAGAGGGCACACACTCGCAGGGCTTACACCCTGGTGGCACGGCCATGCATTAACTCCGCTGCAGCGCCGTGCTAAGGCCACAATTGTGACGACGAGAGACTAGGGGACTGACCGGATGGCCGCAACGCGCGCCCGGAGCGAAACTCACCTCCCGCGCTGGTTCGACAGCTTCTACACGATCCTAAAGCGTATCGAGTGCGGGCGTATCGAGGTGAAACTCACCGACGGGCGCGTCTATGCCGCTGAAGGCGCCGCACCAGGGCCGCTGGGCCGTATCGATGTGGTCGATCCCGACTTCTTCTCGCGTATGGTGCGCGAGGGGGAGATGGGGTTTTGCGAGATGTATGTGGAGGGCGGCTGGACGACGCCGGACCTGCAGGCCTTGTTCGATGTGATCATGCTGAACAACGACGGGGTCGGGCGCGGCTTTCCGGGTGCTGCGCTGGCCCGGATCTATGAGCGTCTGCGCCACCGCCTGCGCGCCAATTCCCGCCGCGGCTCCAAGCGCAACATCAGCCATCACTACGATCTCGGGAACAGTTTTTATGAAGCCTGGCTCGATGAGACGATGACCTATTCGTCGGGCCTCTTCTCGGGTCAGGGCGAGGACCTGGTGGCGGCCCAGGCCAACAAATATGCCGCGATCTGCGACCGGATCGGCGTAAAGCCCGGCGATCGGCTCTTGGAGATCGGCTGCGGCTGGGGTGGATTCGCCGAATATGCAATCCGCGAGCGTGGCGCCCATGTCACGGGTCTGACGCTCAGCCGGGAGCAGCATGACTATGCCAAAGAGCGCCTGGCACAGGCGGGGTTGGCGGATCGTGCCGAGATCGTGTTGCGCGATTATCGCGATGAGCGCGGACAGTACGACGGCGTGGCCTCGATCGAAATGTTCGAGGCTGTGGGCGAGCGGTATTGGCCTGTATTCTTCAACAGCTTGCGCGAACGCTTGAAACCAGGCGCGCGGGCGGGCATGCAAGTGATCACCATCGCCGACGCGCTCTTTTCGAGTTATCGTCGTGGGACTGACTTCGTGCAGAAGTTCATCTTTCCGGGTGGGATGCTGCCCTCGCCCACGGCGCTGCGTCGCGAGACGGCGCGGGCAGGGCTGGCGCTCGAAGGGTCGATGGAGTTCGGCGAGAGTTACTCCCGTACGCTTCGTCTGTGGAGTGCGCGGTTCAATGGACGCTGGAACGAGATCAAGGAATTCGGGTTCGACGACCGGTTCCATCGCATGTGGAACCTCTATCTGGCCGCTTGCGCTGCGTGCTTTCTGGCTGGGACCACCGACGTGACGCAAATAACTCTGTCGCGGAACGGCTGAGGGATGGGACCGCGCACCCTGCGCCGAGAGGGCGCAGACCGGCACCCAGCCTGGGGGATGAACGCGCGTCCCACAGCGGCTCCAGCGTCTTCGACTGAGGCAACTTGGGCGCGCTGCCGCGGCAGTGTCGCATTGGAACAAGAGCACGGAAGGGGACGGGCACGGCCGGCATGCTGATCTTCCGGATCATCTGCGCCATCCTGATGGCATGGGCTGTGAACTGGGTGATGTCGCGCCCAGAGGCGGATGCTTTGCTTGCCGAACTGCCGGAGATGGGGACCGTGGGCCCGATCGCGGCCGCGATCGTGGGCTTCGTCAATCTGGCGAGCCGGCAGGGCTGGGGCGTTGTGGTTGCCGTGGCCAATGGGGTCTGGGCGGGTCTTCTCTCGATCGCGATGTCGGGGGTGATCTATATGATCTTCATCCTCGGCTCCGCCATTCAGAAGGGCGTTGTAAAGGACTTCGCAGGGTTCATGCGGGTGACGAGTGCTGAGGTCGCGCCGCTCTTCGAGCTCGTGGTGAATGTGCCCCTCGTGATTCTGACGATCACGGCGACCTCCGTCCTGGGGGTGTTCTCCGAGCTGCTGCACTGGACGCTGGTGCGGATGCGCAAGAACCGCGAGAGCCCGTCGGAGACGGAGTACAATTGACGAGGCCGCGGCTTCTGGACGCCCCGGCTTCGCGGGCTGACGCCCGCTCAGCGGCCCGCCCGCCAGCCGCGCCCGATATCCAGGCAGGAGGAGGGGCGCTGGGCGCCGGGGGGGCAGGTCTTGGGATGCCCCCTTCTGGAGCGGCTTCCGGTAGGCGACAAAGGTGCGGGGGCATTCTGGCGCGCGCGCTGAGCGCGCTTATCTGCGATCGGAGTCGCTCGGAGCCGCCATGCCCATCGCCCTCTTGGCCGCCTATGCGGCGCCCGCCCTCTTCCTCGCAGCGCTGTATCTGCCGCTCTTCACCTATGTCACGCCGTTCTATGCCGCGGAGCGGGGCGTTTCTTTGGGCGCGCTGGGTGCTGCCTGGATCGCCATTCGCCTCTTCGATGCGGTCTCGGATCCGGCGATCGGCTGGCTCTCGGACCGCACGCCCGGGCGGTTCGGGCGACGACGGGTCTGGCTAGCTGCCTCGGTGCCGGTCATCGGGCTTGGCGTCTGGCAGGCCTTTGTGCCGCCGGAGGATGCGGGGCTTGTCCATGCGATTGTCTGGCTCACGGTGCTGACGCTCGGCTGGTCCATGGCGCAGACACCCTATGCCGCCTGGGGGGCGGAGGTTGCGCCGGACTATCGCGGCCGGGTGACGGTGACCGCCTGGCGTGAGGCGCTCGTGCTGGTGGGCACCGTGGTCTCGACGCTCCTCTATGTGGCCGGCGGCGAAGGGGGCGAGGGGCTCGAGGCCGTGGCGCTCGGCGTCGTGATCGGGCTGCCGATCGCCGTCGCCCTCGCCTGGGTTCTGGTGCCCGATCCCGGACGACCGCCAGAGGCTGCGCGCGGTCGCGGTGAGGCGCCGGGGCTTGGCGCGCTGGTGCGGACCCTGCGGGCCAATCGACCGTTCCGGGTGTTGATCGGGGCCTGGCTTGCCAATGGGGCGGCCAATGCGCTGCCGGCCTCGCTCTTTCTCTTCTTCGTCCAACATCGGCTGGGGGCTGAGGATGCCGCTGGGCCGCTTTTCCTGCTCTATTTCCTCTCCGCCGTCATCGGGATCCCGTTTTGGAACTGGGCGGCGGGGAAGGTGGCCAAGCACCGGCTTTGGGGGATGGGCATGCTCTATGCCTGTGCCGTCTTTGCCGTGGCCTTAACCTTGGGTGAGGGCGATGTGGTGGCCTTTGGGGTCATCACGGTCCTCACGGGTCTTGCCTTCGGGGCGGATCTGGCGCTGCCGCCCGCGATCCAGGCCGATGTGGTCGCAGCGGATCGCGCGGCCACGGGGGCCGAGCGCGCGGGCCTCTTCTTCGCGCTCTGGCAGGTGGCGACGAAGGCCTCGCTCGCGGTGGCGTCGGGTGCGGCCTATCTGGCGCTCGATGCGGCGGGTTTCGTTGCGACGGGCGGGAACACGGCAGAGGCGCTCTTGGCGCTCGCGATCCTCTATGCCGGCGTGCCGATCGTGCTGAAGCTCCTCGCTGTCGCGCTCGTCTGGAACTTCGAGCTCGATAGGGCTCGTTTGGAGGCCTTGAATGCCGGCTAACTGCGAGCGCCCCTGTGGCAGATCGGCCGCGTTGCAGGATCGGTGACGGTCGTTGCGTATGGACTTCGCGCGGGGGATCATCACGTCGGCATCATGGTTTGGTCCTTTGCACGCCTCCTTCACGTTCTGATTGCATCAGCAGGCATCGTGGCCAGTGCCGTGCTCCTGCTCCTCGTTGCTTTTTTCCCGGCGCGCTTCGAAGTGATTGTCGAGGCTTTGGCGACTGCCGAGGTTCGGGAGCGGCTTGAAGACCCGGATCGCGGCGGGGTTGAGGCGGTGCTCGATCAGGCTCGCGAGGCTCCGCTGAGCACGGCACTGACGGTCGCGGGATGGCGGGACGGCCTGGACGCGCGGCGGCACGCCGTAGAAGCGATGCTGGAGGAGTTGCCGCAACCGGCCGCCAATGAGCCCTGTGTTTGCCCCATCCTTCAGCGGCTGGGCGTCGCAACGAGCCTTCACCGGACGGCAATGGCGATCGAGCGTTTGGAGGCTTCTGCTGAGGCTGTATGGGCGATGGTAGTTTCTGAGCTCCGTCGTGACGTTGCGATCTTTTCGGCCAGCACGCTCGGTGCGCTGCTGCTCGCCGTCGGTATCGGATGCTGCCGGCCAGCCTCGCCTCTCGCGAGGCGGTTGCTCGCGCCGCTTTCCATCACCCTCTCGCTTGCCGCCTGCGCCATGGCCGCGCTCTATCTCGGCGGGCAGGATTGGGCGGAGACGATCGTGTTCGGCAGCTACTGGGGCACCGGCTATACCGTCGGGATTGGGATTGCTTGGCTTCTCCTTGCGGATATGGCCTGCACGGGCGGCAATCTGATCTGCCAGCCGGTCATGAGCGCCGTGGGTACGGCGCTGAATCTCATCGCGCCCTGTTGAAGGCCGTCGCCTCAGCGCTTGCCGCGGTCCACGCTTTCCCAGCCGGTGGTTTTGCGGACGGCCCAGATGTAGGCGCGGTTGGGCAGCAGGCCGATCAGGCGCAGGATCAGGGCGAAGCGGCGGGGGAAGGCGATCTCGAAGCCTGGCTTCTCGAGGCCCTCGACGATGCGGGTGGCCGCCGCGTCAGGGCTCATCAGGAAGGGCATCTGGAACTCGTTGACGCTGGTCGCATCCGTTTCCACGAAGCCCGGGTTGATGACCGAGACGCGCACGCCGAAGTCTACCATATCCATCGCCAAGGCTTCGGCCATGGAGATCACGGCGGCTTTGGTGGGCGAATAGGCGGTGGCGTCGGGTAGGCCGCGGTAGCCCGCCACTGAGCCCATCAGGGAGACATGGCCGCGCCCGCGCGCGATCATATGGGCGAGCACCGGCTCCAGCCCGTTGGCGATACCCTGGACGTTGACCGCCATGTGTTGGGCCACGACCTCTGCCTTGAAGGCCTGGGCGCGCATCGGGATGTAGATCCCGGCGTTGAGAACCGCGAGTGCGAGGGGGGCCTCGGCGGTGATGGTCGCGACCGCGCCGGTCATGGCGGCGGGGTCGGTGACGTCGGCGGGCAGGGGGAGAATGCGGCCCGTGTGACCTGCTGCCACAGCATCCTCGGCCAGGGCTTCGAGTGCCTCGGCGCGGCGGGCTGTGGCATACACCGTCCAGCCCCGGGCCGAGAGCGCCAGCGTGAGGGCGCGGCCAATCCCACCGGAGGCACCGGTGACCCAGGCGGCCCCGTCCTCGGGGCTCATGATCTGCTGCCAAATGCTCATCGGAAAGCCTCCCGGCCGCAGGCGGCGACCGTCGTGTTTCGGGTGCGCGGAGAGGTGGAGCGCCGGCGCCAGGCGACCAGGGGTGGTGGGCGCCGTGGGGCGCGGTCGGGCCGCTGCTAGGGCGCGCGCCTAAGCCCGCCTGCAGGTCCGTCCAGGCCCACCCTGGTTCGCCCGCTGGCGTGCGCCGGTCCGGTGCTGCATCAGGCGCTCTGCCAGAGCCCGCCGATGCTGCCCTCGTTCTCAACCATCTCATAGACGCCGGGCTCTCCGCCTGCGTCGAAGCGGCAGCCGACCCATTCGCTGTTGGCATCGTAGATCAGGACGATATCGAGATCGCCGCTGACGCCGAAGGTGCGTGGTGCGTCCGCGACGGGGTCGACGGCGACGTCGAGGGGCTTGCCCGTCTGCGTCGAGATCCAGGGGCGGCGGTCCATGAAGGGGCGGGCATAGTAGCTGGTGGTCACGCTCTCGAGCGGGGCGGTGCCGCTATAGGCGGAGCCGTCGACCTCGAGCTGGTCGCCCGCGCGGGTGATCCGGGCGTAGTTGTCCTCACCATCATCATCGGTCTTGCTGTCGATCGAGGTCAACACACCCCCATCCCAAACCTCGCGGTTCTCCAGCATGTAGCGATAGGCAGTGATGCCGAGGAGGCGCACGCGAATGTCGATATCGATGGCGATCTCGAAACGGTCGCCCGAGCGCGTTGCGGTCAGCTCATGGGTGCCGATGTCACTGCCATCGCGCAGGATGCGGAACCTGCGGAAGCCACGGGTCCCGTCGGCGAGGGCGGGCGAGAGGCCTAGGAGCGGGGTGGCGGCGCTGGCGAGCAGGAGGCGGCGTCGATCAATCATGGCGGGTCCCTGGGCTCGGACGGGTGAACGAGGCGGCGGGGTTTGAGTGCCGCCAGTGACGTGGGAAATAGTCCCACATTCTCGGATCACAAGAGCATCGATCCCTTTCTCCGGTGACCGCAGCTCACTCCGCCAGGTAGTTGAGCGCCCGAGAGAAGCGACCGGTGAACCGCATCTGGCCGGTCATCACGACGAGGCAGATGCAGGTCTCGCCATCGAGGATGCGGGGGCGGTGATCGTGATCCTCGGTGTTCACGGCCAGATCGCCTCTGCGATAGACTTCGCCGTCGTCCTCCAGCGCCCCTGAGAGCACGAGCGTGAGTTCCACGCCTTCATGGGTGTGCTGGGGAATACCGGAGCCGGGGCGCGCTCGCAGGAGGCTCACGCGCTCACCCGCAAAGCCGGGGAGCACGATCTCTGAGACGCCAGGCAGGCGGAACTGCCAATTGAGCGAGACGCCCTCTTCATCGAGCAGGTCGCGCACCGGCTGCGGCAGCGTCGCGATATCCCTGGAACTCGCTGGTTCTTCCCCGTTGGACAGCATCTCGGTCTCACTGCCCAGCGCATCGATCGCGGCCAAGGCGTCCGAAAGCGCTGTCGCCGCCATGGCGGCCGGCGCTTCATCCGCCAGGAGCGCGCCACCGACGCCCTCGTAAAGTGCGACCTCGGCACGGCTTTCTGGCGAATAGGTCAGGTGAGAGGCCAGCAAAAGGCTAAGCCCCGGGCTCACTGCCCCGCTCGCATAATCCGCGAGCATTTCGGTGGGTGCATTGTGCGTCGTCATCGTCATCGTCCGTTC
>JBCCLX010000122.1:0-10506 GCA_039026635.1 Pseudomonadota bacterium | reverse complement strand
TCGAACGCCTTGAGCGTCTCGACGAACCGGTCATGCTCGGCGCGCGTGTTCAAAACCGTGAGGCGCCCGCGGCGCGCCCGTCTGGCCATCCCGATCAGATCTTCGTTGCGGTGCTTGGCGACATCGATCGCTACCAGCACGGCGCGATCCGGCATATCATCGGCCCAGGTCACAGTCGGTCTCCTCTTCGATGGCGTTTGGCCGTATCACGCGTCAAGAGACCTCGAGCCCGGCCATGGCCGACTGCTGCGCCACGGGGGCGCTCCGCAGCCGGCCATGCCCTCATCAACTGACCGCTTCCCAATGTGCTACGAACCAGAATTCGTCGCTGAACCACTGCAGGATTGGCTGAGGCGGGTCGGCCTCGAGCCCATCCGCATCTTGCCAGGCTCACCCTGGGAGAATGGCTACAACGAACGCTTCAACGGTACGCTTCGCCGTGAGCTGCTCGACGCGGAGTGGTTCTCAACTACCCGCCAGGCCCTAGTCGTGACCGACGTATGGCTGCGCCAGAACAATCGCATCCGTCCCCATGAGGCCCTCGGCATGCGCCCGCCCGTCCCCGAAACCTGCTGTGTTCCCGGGAAACTGGGCCATCCGCTGCTAGAATTTTCCGCGGCCTGATCCCCTGGCCGGGAGGAGCGGAGAAGCATGAAGGCAAGCAAGTTCACGGATGCCCAGAAGGCGTTCATCCTGAAGCAGGCTGATGAGGGCGTGCCTGTCGGCGACATCTGCCGCAAGGCCGGCATCAGCCAGGCGACATTCTACAGTTGGCGCAAGAAGTATGCGGGCATGACGCCGCCGGAAATGCGCCGACTTAAGGCGCTCGAGGACGAGAATGCGCGGCTGAAGAGGCTCGTCGCCGATCTCAGTCTTGACCGCGAGATGCTGCAGCACGTCGTCCGGCGAAAGCTCGCTCGCCATTGGGCTTGAACCAATGGCGCCTTCAATGGCTCGCCCTGCCCGGAAACGGAAGCTGGTGGCGGCAGTCCAGGTCGACTGGGGAGTGTCCGAGCGCAGGGGTTGCCATTGGTTGCGCCACTGGTCCGAGCGACCACTGGCGACGCCGTGCTGCTCGTGAACCGCTCGACCTGCCAGTACCGATCGCGCCGGCCCGGGCAGGCCGCGCTGGAGGCCCGCATCAAGGAGATCTGCGAGACGCGCGTGCGCTACGGCGTCCGCCGTGTTCACGTGCAGCTGCGTCGCGAAGGCTGGGAGATCAACCACAAGAAAACGCATCGCATCTACAGGGAGTTAGGGCTGCAGCTGAGAAACAAGACGCCGAAACGCCGGGTGAAGGCCAAGCTCCGTGAGGACCGCCAGAACCCTGCCGTAGCCAACGAGACCTGGGCGATGGACTTCGTCCACGACCAGCTCGCTACGGGGCGAAAGCTCCGCGTGCTCACGATCGTGGATGCGTTCTCGCGGTTCTGCCCAGCGACTGATCCCCGCTTCAGCTATCGCGGTGAGGATGTTGTCCGGACGCTCGAAGCGGTGTGTGCTGCAGTCGGTCACCCGAAGATCATTCGGGTCGACAATGGAAGCGAGTTCATCTCGCGCGACCTCGATCTCTGGGCCTACCAGCACGGCGTCACGCTCGACTTTTCGCGGCCGGGCAAACCCACGGACAACGCCTTCATCGAGGCGTTCAACTCGAAGTTCCGTCAGGAATGCCTGTCCGCGCACTGGTTTCTGACACTTGCGGACGCGCGCGAGAAGATGGAGGCTTGGCGCAGGTTCTACAACGAAGACCGACCCCACAGTGCGATCGGGTACAAGGTCCCGATATCGCTCACCGACAACGGCGGCGCATCCGGCCTGCCGCCGTGACGAAGCCCGGAGATTCCGGCGTCGGGTGGTCCAAGGTTCGGGAACAGCGCAGCTCTATGAGGCAGCCCTCGATCGCGACGGCCTCGTGGATGGGGACGGGCTCAAGATTGGATCGCAGGGGCGAAAGCGGGGGGACAGTCTCAGGGGCTCGCGCGGCGGGCGGTGAGTAGTTCGGTTCGGAACTGGCGCTCGACGGTGCCACCGAAGCGCGTCTCGGCCAGATGCTGCAGCCCGTCGAGAAGGCGCGTGCGGGCGGCCGGCTCCAGGGCGATGCTCTGGGCGGTGGGCGTGATGCCTCTGCGGCCTCTCTCGGCAGGGCGATGCTCTGGGCTGGGTGCTGGGTCGGAACGGGCTCAGCGTGCACCGGTGGCTTCGGTGTCGCAGAGGGGTCGGGGCTGGTTGCCTTTCGCTGGGGCCTCGCGTTCGGGGCTGGGAGGCGTGTCTCGATGAGGGTCGGTTTTTAACGGCCTCTCGCTCCGGCCTGATCGCCTGGGCGTTTTGATGGCCTTGCCGGGGGTACTGTCTGCGTGGCACTGGTGCCGGGCGTGAACTGGAGGCGCCCGTGGCTCGTATCGACTACTACTTCTCCGTCCTCAGCCCCTTCACGTACCTGGCTGGCAACCGTTTGGAGATGCTGGCCGAGCGGTGCGGGGCCGAGGTCGTCTACAAACCGATGGACATTCTGAAGCTCTTTGCTGAGACCGGCGGCGTCCCGGTGCCGAAGCGCCACTGGTCGCGTCAAGAGTATCGTTTGCAGGAGCTCAAGCGCGGCTCGGCGGCAGCCGATCTTCCTCTCACCCTCAAGCCCGCCCATTGGCCGACGGATCCGGTCCCGGCCTCGGCAGCGGTCATGGTGGCCGCCGATCATGGCGCGGAGGCCGGACGCCTGGCGCAGGCTTTCCTGAGGGCCATTTGGGCGGAAGAAAAGGACATCGCGGAGCCGGCCGTCGTCGCGGAGTCGCTTTCCCTCATCGGTCTCGATGCCAAAGCGCTGGGCGAGGATTTGGGGCGGGCTGCAGACCGCGTGGCGCAGAACACCGCCGAGGCGCTCGCGGCCGGTGTGTTCGGCTCTCCCTTCTACATCGTCGACGGCGAACGCTTCTGGGGTGCCGATCGCCTGCCGGCGCTCGAAACCCGTCTCGGGACGCTTTGAGCTACCCGCCATAGAGTTTTCTGTACCCATTCTCGAACGGGGCCCTTGCCTGGGGCGGCCGCGGATCGTCGCCAGGCTCCGCCCTGCCTGATGGGCGTTGCCCGCATGCTGAGCCGGCCTCTTGGGGCATAGTCAGGGGGCGGCTGCTGCGGCTCGCCGACGGTTGGCGAAGAGGAGCAGGAGCACGGCCAGGATCAGAAAGGTCACCGCGATGGGGGATTTCAGGAGGAAGTAGGGATCGCCGCCGGAGGCTGAGAACCCGCCTCGGATCAACTCCTCGAGCTGGGGTGACAGCAGGAACCCGATCACGAAGGGCAGGATCGAGATCTCGAGCCGCCGCAGTCCATAGCCGATCACGCCAAAGATCAGGACCACCCAGATGGCGATGAAACCGCCGTCCTGGGCATAAACCGCCGTCAGGCAGATCAGCAGGACGATGGGAAGCATGATGCTCTTCGGCGCGCGCGCCAGAATGCCGAGCGAGCGCAGGAACACACCGCCAACGGTCCAGTTGAAGACATTCGCCAACACCATCAGCGTGAACATGGCGAAGGCCAGGACCAGATCCGCGTTCATGATCGTCCCGAACCCCTCGATCTCGCGGATCTCAGTAAAGCGGAAGACATGGGGGCCGAAGGTGAAATCGCCGACGGACTCGACCGCAAGGATGATGAAGACCGCCGCGAAGTTGCCGGGGATGCCGAGGCTGATCACAGGGATCAGGTTCGCGCCCGAGACGGCCGAGTTCGCGGCCTCTGTGGCGGCGACCCCCTCCGGCTCACCGGTGCCAAATTTCTCGGGTGTTTTCGATGCGCGTCGGGCGACGTCGTAGCCGAGCGTTGCCGCGAGCGTGGTACCGATCCCCGGCAGGGCGCCGATGGCGGAGCCGACGGCAGCGGAGGTGACAATCCGGGGCAGCAGGCGCCGCCGCTCTCGCCAGGGAAAAGCGTTGTCGCCGTCCATGGGCGGACGGGCGCCCGGACCAGCATCCGGGGCACGGGTCAGGCGGTGTCGGGCAGCGTCCTCGATACCCATGAACACCTCGCCCATGATCAGAATGCCGAGGATCGCGGAGGTGAGCGGTAGGCCGCCGCCGAGCTCGGCAATTCCGAAAGTCATGCGCGGCCCCGCCCCGCTGAGCGTCGAGCCGATGAGCGCGACCAGCATACCGAGGACTCCAATCGCCATGCCTTTCAGCGGCTCACGCCCCGCCACCGCGGCCATAAAGGACAGCGAGAGGATGATGAGAGCGGCCTTTTCCGGCAGGTTCAGCACACGCTCGATCATGATGGCGAGCACGGGTGCCGTGACGAAGAGGGCGATGTCGCTCAGGGTATCGCCGCAGACCGAACTGAAATGCGCGACCTTCAGTGCTTTCGGTCCCTGGCCCTTCATCGCCATAGGGTGCCCGTCGAGCGTTGTGAGATATGCATCCGGCGTGCCGGGCGTGTTGAAGAGGATCGCGGGCACCGCGCCGCCGACCGTCGCCCCCTTCATCACCCCGATCAGGAAGCCGAGGATCGGCAGCAGGGCCTCGTCGCTGACCCCGAAGGCCCAGATCAGAACCGGCAGAGAGAGCGCCATGGCGAAGGGGCCGTTGAGGCCCGGCGTTGCCCCCACCGCGATGCCTGTCATCAGGCCCGCGAACACCATCGCGATGGGGAGCCAGTCAAAGGCGCCCTCGTCGGTGTAGAAGACCTCGATCACGCCGAGCGCGATGTAGTCTAGGACAAGATCCATCGGTCACCGCCTCCCGGCAGAGGGCCAAACGCGTGGGCAGGCGCCTGGGCAAGCGCATGGGCAAGCGCATGGGCAAACGCCCCGGGGCAGGATCAGAACTCTGCGTTCGGAGGCAACAGCACGTTCTTCAAGAGGATATCGAAGATCAGGATCGCCGCGAGCAGCACGAGCACGACGGAGAGGATGCTGGCAAGGCGTAAGCGACCCTCGGTCCGCCAGATCAGCGCCAGCGTCATTCCCGATCCCCCGACCACGAAGCCGAGGTATTTGTAGGGCGCGGTATCGGTGTAGAGCCGGTAGCTGCCCTCAAGGAGGCCAAGCGCGTTAAACGCCGTCACCACCAGCGGCCCGAGCCAGTACATCACCGCGAGCCCAGCCAGCACGATCCCCAGAAGCTCGGCCAGAAAGCGCAGATTGGCGCTTGTCAGACGCTGTGCCGGCATCTCGGCGGGCCGGCGACGCATCAGCGCCACGACGATCTGAACCGCCCCAAGTGCCGCAAGGGTAACGCCCAGAAGGACCGGGAAGAACGCATCCCCCGGCTCGACGCGGCCGATCGCATTGGTGAAGATGAAACCCGTCTGGATATCGTTGGGAAACCACACGAAGAGCGCCAGAAGCGCGCCCATGAGCACGACGACGCCGAACCCGATGTCCCATCGGGCCGACGCCGCCGCTACAGCTCCGGTTTCTTCCCCGGCGGCCATCGTGTCCGCTACTGCAGCTGCTTCATCATTTCTTCGTTGGCGCCCAGGTTGGCGCGAAGCTGCGCCTCCAGATCGTCACCGGCGATGAACAGCGGGCCCGGGGGATACTGCTTGCTGATGAACTCGGCGGTCTTCGACGCCGGGTTGTTCAGGATCTCATGCACCGCCGCCGTGATCGCTTCGGCGGCCGCCGGATCCATATCCTTGGGCCCGACCATGACGAACTGGAAGCCAAGGCCCTGCTCCATCACACCGCGCTCGATCAGCGTCGGAACCTCCGGCGCCTGCTCAAGCCGGTCAGGCTCGGCCGCGGCAAGGATCACCAGCTCGCCGGCCGCCACCAGCGGCCGTTGCACGCCGCCGCCCCAGCCGACATTGGCGTCATTCGCCACAAGCGCGTTCACGGCCGAACGCCCGCCCTTGCCGCGCAGATGGTTCACCTGGATGTCAAAATGCCGGGCGACCATCTCGGCACCGGCCTCAACCTGGTTACCCCAGTTGGCCCAGACGATCTCGGTGCCCGATTTCGCCGCCTCGACCATGTCCTCTAGCGAGGTCCAACCGCTGTCCGCCCGCGCCAGGATCGCCATCTGAGAGCCGGCAGTCATGGTCAGATAGGTGAAGTCGTCGATCTGGATGTTGTCGTTGGTCGGGAAGTCGAAGGTCGTGTTGATCGCGAGGCCCACCGTCAGGCCATCGGTCGGCGCGTCCTTCAACTGCGCGGCCATCACGCGGCCGCCACCGCCCGCCTTGTTCTCCGGTATGATGCGCCAGCCTTTCAGCGCCTCGAGCTCTTCGGCGAGGGCGCGTGCCTGGGTGTCCGTGCCGCCGCCAGCACCAAAGCCGATCCAGAATTGGATCGGTCCGGCCGGCTCCCATTCCGCCTGTGCGGGCCCTGCGATCAGGCCCAGCGCCAGCATGCTCGAAAACAACAGTCTCATCAGTCACGCTCCCTGTGGTTCGGTCTTGTTGATCTCTGGGGCCCGGCGCCGGGGTTCGGCTGCTCGGGCTTGCGGTGCCAGTGTCTCGTCGATCTCAATCGGTCGGTGCCCCTGAGGCAGGTGATAGCGCTGGAACACCATAGGCTCATCGCAGATCGTGGTGTCGCTGATGTCCCAGACGGTGCCGATCGACCCCTTCGGCAGCATCAGACGCTCACAGACCTCCGCCGGAAACGCGGCGCAGGACACGGCGTGGCGCATGCGCAAGGACGGCAGGTTGAAGCGGTCGATCAGCATCCGGTGGACGGAGGCACCATCCAACTGATCGACCTCTGTCTCCAGGAACACGCGCCCGTGCTCGGGATGGAAGTACGCGCTGGACTGTGCCGGCGGTTCACCCTCGAACCAGACGAGCCGATCCAACCGCACGAGGCTTGTCGCCCCCATGAAGGCGCGCCACGGGCCATCCTCGGTGTCGATGGCGACGCTATAGGTGCGCACGAAGGGCAGCTGGATCGCGCCCGTCTCGGGATCACGGAAGCGGTAGACGAAGACCTCGCTCACCTGCGCGCCACGGTCGGCGATGAAGGTGCCATTCTTGCGGTAGCGCACGACGACGCCGGAGGCCGCAAGATCCTCCAGAGCCTTGCGGACCGTACCGACGCTGAGCATCAATCGGCGCGCGAGCGCGGTTTCGGAGGGTACGCGCTGGCCCGGGCGAAACAGACCGGCGCGGATGCACTCGGAAAAGGCAACGACGATCCGGCGATACTTCGGGCCCTGCACATCGCGCGCCGTCCGCTCCATCGAGCCCATGAGGGCGTCGAGAGCGATCCCGTTCTCGGGCGTGATTGGCGCACTGGCAGCCACGGTGCTCCACCTTGTGAACATCCCCTAATACTCTATAGGAATGGAATCCGAGCGCAGGTCAAGCGGCGAGCGCAAAGGGCTGGCGCAGAGAACGGGGACGCCATGCGGATCACCTTGCTTGGCACGGGCACGCCGGCACCGTCGCTGACGCGGCAAAGTGCGGGCTATCTGCTGGAGATCGGAGACGACGTGATCGTCATCGATCACGGGCCGGGCGCGGCGCATCGATTGCTCGAGGCGGGCTGGACGCCCAAGGACGTCACGCATCTCTTCCTCAGCCATCTGCACTACGACCACATCGCTGATTATCCGCGGCTTGTGCTGCAGCGCTGGGACAGCGGGGCCGGAACGGTTGAGCCGCTGCCGATCCATGGGCCTGCGCCGCTAGCAACGGTGCATGAGCGGTTCTTCGGGCCAGACGGCGCCTTCGAGCCAGATATCCGGTCACGCGTGTCCCATCAGGCAAGCCTCGACGTCTTTGCGGCCCGTGGCGGCACGGGAGAGCGCGCGCGACCGGCCTGCCAGGTGCGCGAGTGCGCTGTGGGCGATGTCGTAGAGCGGCGCGACTGGCGGCTGACGGTCGGGCGCGCGCAGCACTTCGAGCCGTACCTCACCTGCCTCGCCTTTCGTTTCGAGACCGCTGCAGGCTCGATGGTCTATTCGGGCGATAATGGCGGGGTCACCGAGGATATGATCCGCCTCGCCAAGGGCTGCGACCTGCTCATCCACATGTGCCATTTCGCGACAGGCGACGAGCCGAGCGACGCCTTCCGCGCGGCGGCAGGCAGCCATATGGATGTGGCCGAAACGGCGGCGCAGGCCGGCGCCAAGACGCTCGTCTTGACCCATCTGACACCGCCGATGGACCGGCCTGGCGTTCTCGAGCGCCTTGTGGGCGAGATGGCGCAGATCTATCGTGGTCAGATTATCATCGGCCGCGATCTGCTGACGCTATCGCCGGGCGCATCCGATCACGCGGGGATCGATTGAGCGGCGGGCTGCGCCCTGCCCTGGAGGCTGCCCGATGACGCACGAGGCCGATCTAGACGCCCTGCGGGCCCTGGCGGCGGGCGCGGATGGGTGTGGCGGGGCCGTGTTGGAGGCATCCCGCCTGGCCGACGCGGCGGCTCAGGCGATGATCGGCCATCAGCTCTTCACCGTGATGCGTCTGCACCCCGCCCAGATGGAGGTGGAGCGGCTCTACTCGAGCCGACCCGACGCCTATCCGCCG
This sequence comes from Pseudomonadota bacterium, assembly GCA_039026635.1. Taxonomy (GTDB): domain Bacteria; phylum Pseudomonadota; class Alphaproteobacteria; order Rhodobacterales; family Rhodobacteraceae; genus Thermohalobaculum. Next base: position 2,034 of record JBCCLX010000122.1, on the reverse strand, counting down.
GGCGGGCGCAAGGCGAAACGCGACACACCCTGGGGCGCCCGTGTCTTAACCGATGGCACCGCCTTTCTCGGCCGAAGCGCCGACGATATTCGCTGGGCGTTCGATGACCACGCGGTGATCCTAGGCCTCGGCCTCGAGACGGTCATCAACGTGCCCTTGCGTCGCAATGGCGACGTGATTGGGACCATGAACTTGCTCGACGGCCCTGGCGCTCTCGATACCGCCGATGTCGCGGCTGCTGAGACGATTGCCGAGCTGCTCGCCCGCGCTCTCTGAGCGCTCTGAGCACTCAGTTCTCCGCCTTCAACGACCCACGGCATAGGCCTGCATGTACCGCGGTGTCGCAGCCGCGCGCACCATGCCGTCCGAAAAGCCCGCGGCGCAGACGCGACCCAGCGCCCATCCTGGCTGCTCTCTGAGCACATGGCCGCGTTCGGCCAAAGCCCGCCGCGTCGCTTCCGGAAAGCGGTCTTCGATGTGGAGGACGCCGGGCTCGAAGCTTCGCGGGTAGAAGGACGAGATGTAATGCGCCGTATGAAACTGCGGCGCATCGATCGCCGCCTGCAAGCCGAGGCGCTGTTGGAAGATGCGGAGAAAGGTCGATAGCGACCACTGCTCTTGCTGATCGCCCCCGGGGGTGCCGAGGCCGAGATAGGGCTGTCCGTCGCGCGTGATGAGCGTCGGTGTCAGCGTCACCCGCGGCCTGCGGCCGGGCCCGAGCGCGCCGGGCAGCGTCGGGTCAAGCCAGAACATCTGGCCCCGGGTGGTGATGCTGAAGCCAAGCTCCGCAATGGCTGGGGAGCTTTGCAACCAGCCGCCGCTCGGCGTGGCGGACACGAGATTGCCCCAACGATCCACTACGTCGAGATGCACGGTGTCACCCTCCACCTCAGGCAGATCGGCAAAGGTCGGCTCGCCAAGGCCGATGCCGACACCAGGCACCGGATCGCCTATCAGCCCCAGCAACCTGTCGCGCCGTTCGGCCCAATCGGGCGTGGCCGGCCCTGGTCGCAGCGCCGTATCCGCAGTCCCGCCGATCAAGGCGCGCCGTTCGGCGGCATAGTCGGCCGAGAGAAGACGCCCCAGCGGGACCTCCACATGGTCCGGGTCGCCGAGAAAGGCGTCCCGGTCGGCGAGCGCCAGTTTCATGGTCTCGGCGACACGGTGAACGAAGTCGGGGCCGTCCTGCGCCATATCCACAAGCTCAACCCCTTCGAGGAGCCGCAGGCATTGCAGAAATGCGGGCCCTTGGGTCCAAGGCCCTGCCTTGTGCACCTCGACATCTCCGTACGAGAGGGAGAGCGTGTCTTCGTAGGTGGCGCGCCACCGCGCCATATCGTCGGCCGTGAGCAGGCCCGCCCGGCGCTCGCCGAGGCCGTCTGCGATCGGGACACGCATCGACCGCTCAACCGCCTCGGCGACGAAACCGCGGTAGAAGGCGTCGCGTGCCGCCTCGATCTGCGCCTCGCGGTCCGTGCTCGCAGCCTCCGCTTCGGCCAGGATCCGACGATAGGTTTGCGCAATCGCGGGCGTCGCAAAGCGTGATCCTGGCTTGGGTGCCGTACCGCCGGGCGTCCAAACAGCCGCCGATGTCGGCCATTCCCGCGCGAAGAACGCGGCGCCTGCGTGGATGGAGGCCGCCGCCCTATGCGCGAGCGGGAAGCCGTTCTCCGCATAGTCGATGGCCGCCTCCAGCACGTCGTGAAGGCGCATCGTCCCATAGTCTCGGAGCAGCAGCATCCAGGCATCGAAGGCGCCCGGCACGACGGCAGGCAGAAGCCCCGTGCCCGGCATGCGCGAGACCCCCTCGCTCAGCAGGTGATCGATCGTGGCCGCTTGCGGCGCGACGCCTTGGCCGCAGAGCACGCGGGGCCGCGGCGCACCGGCGGCATGGAAGAGGATCGGGACCTCGCCGCCAGGGCCGTTCAGATGCGGCTCGACGATCTGGAGGACGAAGCCCGTCGCCACGGCCGCATCGAAGGCGTTCCCTCCTCGCTCCAGGATCCCGAAGCCCACCGTGCTGCCGAGCCAATG
>JBCCLX010000121.1:0-10818 GCA_039026635.1 Pseudomonadota bacterium | reverse complement strand
CTTACTGGGACGCTCTGAGACTTGGCATGAGAGGGTTCCCCGGTCAGTCTCGTCGCCGCGGTGTTAACCGTTTTAGGAGTCGCCGATGAGCCCGCCCGATGCCGCCGCGAACGCTCCAGTGGAGACACCGCATCTGTGGCTACCTCTGCCGGATGGGCGCCGCTTGGCAGCGCGGCTCTGGCTGCCGGCAAGCGCGGCTTCCGGCGTGGCGCCGGCCCCCTGCATTCTCGAGTATCTGCCCTATCGCAAGCGCGACGGCACGGCCGCGCGCGACGCCAGCACCCATCCGATTTTCGCCGCCGCTGGCTATGCCTGCCTGCGCGTCGATATTCAGGGTTCAGGCGACAGCGACGGGGTCTTCGACGACGAGTATTCCGAGCGGGAGCTGGCCGATGGCGAGGCCGTGATCGCCTGGGCCGCGGCGCAGGACTGGTGCGACGGCAACGTCGGGATGATCGGTATCAGCTGGGGCGGGTTCAACGGGCTGCAGCTCGCCTATCGCCAGCCCGAGGCGCTGAAGGCCGTCGTCACCTGCTGCTCCACCGTCGACCGCCATGCCGACGACATCCACTTCATGGGCGGCTGCCTGCTGACCGACAACTTCAACTGGGGCGCGCAGATGACCGCCTATATGTCGCGCCCGCCCGATCCGGCACTGCGCGAGGATTGGCGGGCGCGCTGGGTGGAGCGGATCGACGGGATGCCGTTTCTGGCGGCCGACTGGCTGCGCCGCCCGACGCGAGATGCCTATTGGCAGCACGGCTCTGTCTGCGAGGATTTTTCGCGCATCAAGGCGGCGGTTCTCGCCATCGGCGGCTGGAACGATGCCTATGTGAACGCGCCGCTCGCGCTTGTGGAAAACCTCAAAGGACCGGCCGCGGCGCTCGTCGGGCCTTGGGAACATAAGTACCCTCATCTTTCCCGGATCCTGGCCTCGGACTTTCACGGCGAGGTCCTGCGCTGGTTCGACATCCATCTGAAGGGGCTGAACCTGCAGCCGCCCCCGCCTGCCCGCGTCTGGATGACAGAACATGCGCCGGAGACGGGGCCGATCTCGAGGCTCTATGGGCCCAAACCCGGCCGATGGGTGGCGGAACCGCGCTGGCCGATGGTGCATGAGGCGCTCTTGACGCTGGCACCCGACGCGAGCGGGCGGCTGCAACCGACACCTGACGATGAGGAGGTGGTTGCGACCGGCACCGAGGCGAGGGTCGCGACGCCGCTGACCATCGGCGCTCACGCGGCCTATTTCTGCCCGGGCATGCGGGTCGATCGCGAGCTCTCCAACGATCAGCAGGAGGAGGATGCGCAGAGCACGGCCTTCGAGACCGCGCCGCTAGCCGAGGCGATCGAGATCATCGGACGGCCGGTGCTCCGCTTCACCTTCCGCGTCGACAAGCCAGTGGCGCAGCTCTGCGCACGGCTCTGCGATGTGGCCCCGGACGGGGCCTCCATGCGGGTCACCTATCGCCCGCTCAACCTCTGCCACCACGCCGGCCACGACGCGCCCGAAGCGCTGGAGCCCGGGCGCGAGTATGCGGCCATGATCGCGCTCAACACCTGCGCCCATCGCTTTCGCGCCGGTCATCGGCTGCGCCTCGCGCTCTCGACGAGTTACTGGCCCGTTCTTTGGCCCGCACCGGAGGCCGCGACCGTCACCCTGCCACTGCATGATATGCGCCTCTTGCTGCCCGAACGCATCGTCACCCGGGAGCCCGATCCTCGCGCGCCGGGGCCCGCGCGGACCGAAAGCGCGCCCGTGGGCGAGATCCTCGCGGGGCCAGACGGATGGACGACAAACGAAGCGCTCCCGGACGGGCGCTGGGTCTTGGCGACCCATGATGATTTCGGCCGGCTCGTGCATGCCGGTCATGGGCTCGAGCAGGCCTCCAGTGTCGATCAGCGTTTCGAGATCACGCCCGGCGATCCCCTCAGCGCCCGGCACGTGGCGGACTGGGTCTTCGAGATTGGCCGTGGCGACTGGCGCACCCGCATCGAGAGCCATGCCGAGATGACGGCCACCAAAACCGCCTTTCGACTTCACCGACGCGTGAAGGCGCTCGAAGGCGAGGCTGTGACCGTTGAGAAGGAGTGGACCGAAACCGTTCCTCGCGGTTATGTGTGACGGAAAAGAACATGACCCAACAGGAGAGAACTCAATGATACTGGGAGATACCACCCGCCGCGGCTTCCTCGCCGGCACCGCCGCCACGGGCCTCGTGCTCGGCCTCAATGGCAAGCCGCTGGCCGCAACCCCGAAGAAGGGCGGCAAGATCCGCGCCGCGCTCGCCGAAGGCTCGACCTCGGACAGCCTCGATCCGCAAACCTGGACCGACATCTACATGATCTCGGTCGGCTTCGCCTCGCACTCGACGCTCACCGAAATCAGCCCCGAGGGCGAGCTGGTGGGCGACTGTACCGAGAGCTGGGAAGCCAATTCGGACGCCTCGGAATGGACCTTCAAGATCCGCCCCGGCGTGACCTTCTCGGACGGCAAGGCCCTGACGCCGGAAGACATCATCGCCTCGCTCGACCATCACCGCGGCGAGGACTCGAAATCGGCCGCCAAGGACATCGTGGCGCCGATCGTCGAGATGGCGGCCAAGGGCACCGATGCCGTCACCTTCACCCTGAACGGCCCGAACGCCGACTTCCCCTATCTGATGGCCGACTATCACCTGGTCATCATGCCGGCCAATCCCGATGGTACCGCCAACTGGCAGGACTTCATCGGCACCGGCGGCTATGTGATGCAGAGCTTCGAGCCCGGTGTGCGCACGGTGCTGACGCGCCGTGACGACTACTGGAAGGAAGGCCGCGGCCACGTCGACGAGCTCGAGATCCTCTACGTCGCCGACGCTGCGGCTCGCCAGAACGGCCTCGCCACCGACGAGGTGGACTTCATGAGCCGCGTCGACCTCAAGACCGCCGGTCTCCTGGGCAGCCGCCCGGGCATCCGTGTGGAAGAGGCCACCGGCTTCCTGCACTACACCGCGCCGATGCTCACCAATGTGGCACCCTATGACAACAACGACCTGCGCCTCGCGGTGAAATACGCCATCGACCGTGAGCAGCTCGTCTCCAAGATCCTGCGCGGCCACGGTGCCGTGGCGGCCGACAGCCCGATCGCGCCCTCGGTGCCGTTCTACAACGCCGAAGTCACGCGCAGCCAGGACCTCGACAAGGCCAAGTTCCACGCCAAGAAGGCGGGCTATGGCGGCGAGGAGCTGGTGCTGGCCGCGGCCGATGCGGCCTATGCCGGTGCCGTCGACGCCTCGGTTCTGATGCAGGAGGACCTTGCCAAGGCCGGGATCAACATGCGCGTCGACCGCGTGCCCGCCGATGGCTACTGGTCCAACATCTGGCTGAAGCGCGCCTGGTGCGCCTGCTACTGGGGCGGCCGGCCGACCTGCGACTGGATGTTTACCCAGGCCTATGCCTCGGGCGCGAACTGGAACGACACGGCCTTCGAGCATGAGCGGTTCAACATGCTGCTCACCGCCGGCCGCGGCGAGACCGACAATGCCAAGCGCGCCGAGATCTATGGCGAGATGCAGCAGATCGTCTCGGACGATGGCGGCGCGATCGTCTGGGGCTTTGCCAACTACGTCTACGCGATGCAGGACAAGGTGAAGCACGGTCCGGATGTGGCCGCCAACTGGGCGCTCGATGGCGGGCGCTGGGTGGAGCGTTGGTGGGTCGAGGCCTGATCCAACGCCTTGCTGCCTGATCGGAGGGCCCGGCCATGTGCTGGGCCCTTTTCTTGTCAGAAGCCGCTGCCGCTCGGCTCTTCGACCTGGCTCTGGATCGCTGCCTCGCTGGGCAGAACCGCCTCCCCACCAAAGGCTAAGCCCGGCAACAGGGCCGCGATAACAATACCAAGGCCGATCCCGACCGCCCGTTTCCAATCCCCAGCCATGATCCCTCTATCCCTGGCAGCGGACGCTTGCGCGCGCCCGGGAAGAAAGGTGGCCGTTCGCTCGCCGGGTGGAAACCCAGGGTGCCGCAGGCGTGAGCATCCGTGTGACCAACTGCGCGGCGGCGTCACCGGGCGATGTTCAGGGGCTCTCGACGACGGGGCGCGCGGTCTCTGCGGCGGCGTCCTCTCGGCATAGCGCTCCGCAGGTATGGCCGCACGCTGCCGCAGTCTAAGGAGCTGCGGATCGGCCGACGGTTCTCAGCATCTTAGGCGCAGTCGTCATCGGGGCCGTGGGGACTGCAGCGTGTGGGCTGAGCGCTTGCCATCCTCATCCCGATGGTACGCCTGCCCTGCACACTCTGGCGACGCAACGCCGCGCTCGCTCTGCCGCTTATCGTCACGACCGCGGTGCTGGTGCAGCGGCCCCAAGGCTCTTCGACCCGACGACCCTCACGCGCGCGGCGTCCTCCTGCGCGCGGCCTTGGCCCGAAGATCGCGTCCCCCTCTAGCCTTTGGGGCGAGGACGCTTGCCCTCGGAACCCGCGAGCCGCATGATGGCAGAGCAGCGAGATGGGGGCGTCGCCAGCATGAGCGGGGCGAGATTTGAGGGCGGTCAGAGCCACCGCCTTGAGCACGAGTGGGTGGCGGGTCCTCATCCCGCCGCGAGCTCCGCGCTGACGCGGGCGATGATCCGAAGCCTGTGCCGGCCCATCCCGGTTGTCCTGGCAGCCGCGCTTTTCTGTGCCCCGAGCAACAGCGCCGCGCAGTCCACAGCCCCATCGCCCACGACAAACGCCGCATCTGCAGGCGAGGCCCTGGTCTCTGAGGTGGCAGCGCTGCAGGCGGCCCTCGTCGATCGAGGGCATGACCCCGGCCCCGTCGACGGCGTGATGGGCCCGAAAACGGCACGGGCGCTGGCCGCTTGGCAACGCACCGAAGGGCTTGAGCCCACGGGCGTTCTCGACGATGCATCCCGCCGTGCCTTGCTCGGGGTCGAGAGCGGGGGCCAAAGCAGGGGCCAGAGCGAGGTCGCAAGCACGGTCAACGGTCCTGAGGCCCCGTCGCGGCCGCGCATCGCCGGCACACGGGCGGGCGCGCGCGCGGCACCCACCGTCTCCTCACCCGCGCGCCGAGCGCCAGGCGGCAGCGATCAGCGCCGCCATCACCGCGCACCCACATCGGGCAGTGCGACCGCGGATGCTGGCAGTACCGGCACCGCGCCAACGCCTTCGGCGCAGGCAGGCTCCAGCACCCCGTCGGACCGGCTCACACCCCATGGCCGCATCTCCGGCGCCGACCGTGGGATCGACACCGCGCCCATGCCGGCCCCAGGCCCGAGCGGGGCGATGCCCGCGGGCAATCCGTCGAACCGACCTCACGGTGCTGCGCCAGGGTCGCTGTCCTCGGGGCGCCCGCAAGGCGCCGGGACCCTCCCCGGGGCCGGGCGGATCGGCAGCCCGCAGCGCGGTGGCGGCGCGACATCGCATTTTCCGGAGGGCCCCGGCCGCAACAGCGATCCCAATCGTCCGAGGAGCGAAGACGAGGCGATCAGCCGGGCGATCGATGCCCTGCCCCTGCCCCGGATCGTGCCGCCGACCTGGCTCACCCAAGATCGGCTGGCCCTCTTTCTCGTCGGCATGATGGGCGTCGCCCTCCTCTGCCACCGCGTCGCCCGCCGCAGGCCCGACAACGGGCAGACGGACGCCGGGACGCGCCGCCAGCAATCCCGCGCCACGCTTCGCCCCCGGACAAGCGCCGTGCAACCGTCCGGGTCCTGAGCGGACAGCGCTCCCGTGATCCGACGGCTCGCCCGACGGACCACCCGCCCGTGCCCGTTCGCTCGGAGAGCCTAAAATGCCCACAGATCAGTCTGGTCACAGGCCCGCGGCGGGCCCCGACACAGCCGGCACGACCGGTGCAGAGAGCCAAGCGCCTGCGCCCTTCTGGCCGACCGGGCCAGGCGACCTCCTCGATCCCGCGGCCCTCGGCCGCATGAGTGGGCTCGACTTCATCAGCGGTATCGCAGAGGGCCGCCTTCCCTCGCCCCCGATCCTGCAGCTCATGAACGCCCGCTTCATCGCGGCGGAACGGGGCCGCGTGGTGATCGAAGCAACGCCGGAATTCCGCCACTACAACCCCCTAGGCGGCGTCCATGGCGGCTGGTACGGCACGCTCCTCGACAGCGTGCTCGCCTGTTCCGTGCAGACGATGCTGCCCAAAGGGCGCGGCTACACGACGCTCGAGTTTCGCGTGAACATCCTGCGGGGCGCCACCGTCGATACCGGTCCCCTCACCGCCATCGGCGAGATCGACCACGTGGGCCGGCGCACGGGCGTCAGCCATGCGCGTCTCGTGGATGCTTCGGGCAAGCTCTACGCGACGGGCTCAACCACCTGCCTCGTGCTCGAACTCCCGACGAGCCCACCTGCATGAGCACCGCCTACCAGCTCCGCATCACCGGCCGTGTCCAAGGCGTCGGCTTCCGCTACTGGACCCGCGACCGGGCCCAGGCCCTCGGCCTCTCGGGCTGGGTCCGCAACGAGCCAGATGGCAGCGTCAGCGCCCTCATCGCAGGCCCTGCCGCAGCGCTCGACCAGATGCTCGAAGACTGCAAGAGCGGCCCGCCCGGCGCTGCCGTGAGAGATGTGGCGGTCCAACCGGCCGAGAACCGTCCCGAGAGCGACCCCGACAGCCGTCCCCCCAGCCCCTTCGAGATCCGACGCTGATCCCCCCCATAATCCCAGATCTGCCCATCGATCTCGAGGGGCGCGGCTGGAGGGTGGGCTCGCTCGCGGCGCAAAGCGCCGCGGGCCGAGGGCTCCCGGAAGCCCGCCCAATCCGCCGCCCCATCAGGCCGCCGCCCGCATCCGCGCGAACCCGGCCTCCAGATCGGCGATAAGATCCTCGGGATCTTCGAGCCCAATATGGATCCGCATCGTCTGCCCCCTCGGCCGCCCAGGCTTCGGCCAGGCGGTCGCGGTGCGTAGCCGCTGGGGATAGATCGGGATCAAGAGGCTCTCGAACCCACCCCAGGAAAACCCCATCCCGAAAAGCGTCAGTTCATCGAGCAGCGCAGAGAGGCAGGCATCCGAGCCATAACGCTCATCAAGCGTGAAGGCGAAGAGCGAGGTCGACCCCCGGAAGTCTCGTGCCCAAAGCGCATGGCCCGGGTCATGGGGCATCGCGGGATGGAGCACCTCGGCCACCTCCGGCCGGCTCAACAGCCAGTCGCCGACACGCAGCCCCCCCTCCCAATGCGCCTTCAGCCGCACCGGCAGCGAGCGCAGCCCGCGCATGGCCAGGAACGCATCGTCGGGGCTCGCACAGAGCCCAAGCTCCTTCCAGCCGGGCTGGATCATCGCGTCATAGACGTCTCGCGTCGCCGTGACCGATCCCATCACCAGATCCGAATGCCCGCCGACGTATTTCGTGATGGCCTGAACCGAGACATCGACCCCGTGATCGAAGGCGCGGAAATAGAGCGGCGAGGCCCAGGTATTGTCCATCATCACCACGGCCCCGCGTTTCTTCGCCTCCTCCGCGATGGCGGGAATGTCCTGCATCTCAAAGGTCCAGGAGCCTGGCGCCTCCACGAGCACCATCGTCGTCTCGGGTCGCATCAGGCTGCGAATCTCTCCCCCGATCAGCGGGTCGTAATACTCGACCGTCACGCCAAGGCGCTTGAGCATGCCATCGCCAAAGGTGCGGGTCGGCCCATAGCAGTTGTCGGGCACAAGGACATGATCGCCCGCTTTCGTGCAGCAGAGCATCGGCATCGTCACCGCTTGCAGCCCGGAATTGCAGAGCCGCGTCCGCACTGCCCCGGAGGCGGCCATGTCCTCGTCGGTCTCCATGGAGGCCAGGGCGTGCTCCAGGGCAAAGGTGCCGGGATTGCCGTGGACGCCATAGGTCATGCCATCGCCGGAGCGCACGCGGCGCGAGTCGCGCAGTGTTTCCATCGTGGGAAAGAGAATGGTGGAGGCGTGGTAGACAGGGGGATTGACGATCCCGGCCTGGTTCTCTGGCACGCGCCCCGAATGGGTCGCCCGGGTCATATCTTTCATGCTGTCCTCCTGCAGACGCGGCGCGCCGTCCTTGCCGAGGTGGGCGTCTCAGTCAAGCGATGGCGCCCAGCGCATAACGGCTTTGCGACATACACACTGGACCTCGCACTGATTCCCTCGCACCGGTCCGATTCTGCCCTCAAATGCATCGGAGATGCACGCCACGATGGTCAGCACCGATGCAATGCCGCGATCTTGGGCAGTGTTTCTGCGCCGCGGGTTGACGCCCGTCCTCGGCCTCGTCAAAGAAAAACGCGGATCGCGGGTGCTGATGGATATCATCACGCGGTCGCAAGACGCTGCCGAGCGAGCGGCGGACCTGACAGGAAGAGGATATCATATGAAGACCACCAGCCTTCTCGGCGCCTTTGCCGCTGCCGGCCTCCTGGCCGGGGCCGCCGGCGCCTCGACCCTCGAAGACGTAAAGTCGAAGGGCTTCATCCAGTGTGGCGTCTCGACCGGCCTTGCCGGCTTCGCCTTCACCGACGCGAGCGGTGAGTGGGATGGCTTCGACGTCGGCATCTGCCGCGCGGTGGCCGCTGCCGTGTTCGGCGACGCCACGGCCGTGAAGTTCACGCCGACGACCGGCAAGACGCGCTTCACGGCGCTAGCCTCGGGCGAGATCGACATGCTGGCCCGTAACACCACCTGGACCTTCACCCGAGACGTGGACCTTAAGTTCACCTTCGTCGGCGTGAACTACTACGACGGCCAGGGCTTCATGGTGCCGGGTTCGCTGGGCGTGAGCTCGGCCAAGGAACTCGACGGCGCCACCGTCTGCATTCAGACCGGCACCACCACCGAGCTCAACCTCGCGGACTTCTTCCGCGTCAACGGCATGAGCTACGAGCCGGTTCCGATCGAGACCAATGCTGAAGCGCAGCAGAAGTACCTCGCCGGCGCCTGCGACGTGTACACCACCGACGCCTCGGGCCTCGCCGCCACCCGCGCCACCTTCGAAGCCCCGGGCGATCACGTGATCCTGCCGGAAATCGTCTCGAAGGAGCCCCTGGGCCCGGTCGTGCGCCATGGCGACAGCGAGTGGGGTGACGTGGTCCGCTGGACGCTCAACGCCCTGATCGCCGCCGAAGAGTATGGCGTGACGAGCGCCAACCTCGATGAGCTGGCCGCTGCCGCCGGCGACAACCCGGAGATCAACCGTCTCCTGGGCACCGAGGGTGAGCTTGGTCCGAAGCTGGGCCTGAGCCAGACCTGGGCGGTCGACGTCCTCAAGGTCAACGGCAACTACGGCGAGCTCTTTGGCAAGCACATCGGCACCGAGACGCCGATCAACCTGGCCCGCGGCCTGAACGCGCAGTGGACCGAGGGTGGTCTGCTCTACTCGCCGCCGTTCCGCTGATCGGCTGAGCATCGAAGGGCGCGTTTTCCAAGGGAGAACGCGCCCTTTTTGCATCTGCTCCCGGACGTCTTGCTGTCCGCCAAGTCATGGATGCAGTGCCGCCTCGAATGGCACACCGGTTGCATACGCACGCTAAGGCAGCAAAGACTGTTAAGAGACACGATGAATTAGGGCGCTGCCCGCTCGGCAATGCCCAAAGACTGGCGCATCAACAGGCAACTGCCTGTGACGCCGCCGAAATGGTCATCCCGGCAGCAGCCGGACAGGGAGTGTGACGGCATGACAGCCATCGACGACCAACCGCCAAAGGCGACATTCCGGATCGATATGCTCTGGACGGACAGCCGCTATCGCTCGTCCTTCATCCAGATCGTGGCGCTCTTCGCGGTGCTCTTCCTTGGCTATCTGCTGGTGCAGAACGTGATCGCCAACCTTGCCGCCCTCGGCAAAGAGTTCGGCTTCAACTTCATGCGTCTGCCGGCGAGCTATGACATCAACCAGCGGCTGATCGAGTACGACAGCCGGGACAGCCACGCGCGAGCTGCCGTCGTCGGCGTCCTCAACACGCTGCTGGTGGCCTTCGTGGGCTGTATCATCGCCACGTTCATCGGCGTGCTGGCCGGTGTCGCGCGCCTGTCCAAGAACTGGATGCTGCGCACGGTCGTGGGCGTCTATGTCGAGGGCGTGCGCAACACGCCGGTCCTCATCCAGATCCTGCTCTTCTCCGCCCTGATCATCGGCACCCTGCCCCAGCCGCGCGACTTCCGCGGCGAGGATGCAGCGGCCTCGATGTATTTCTGGGACAGCGTCGCCTTCACAGGACGCGGCTTCTACTTCCCGATGCCGATCCTGAACGAAGGCTCGGCCGTGCTCATCGGCTTCTTGATGGCCGGTATCGTCGCCGCCGTCTGCTTCGGCCGCTGGGCCAAAGCGAGACAACAGGCGACGGGCGACGTGCTCCCCGTTCTGCCGATCAAGGCCGCGATCATCGTCTTCACGCCGATCGTGGCCTTTCTCATTATTGCGATCTTCGTGCCCACCTGGCCGGTCACGCTGGAGTTCCCGGAGCTTCAGGGCTTCAATTTCCGCGGCGGCGTTTTTGCGCGCGAAAGCTATGTGGCGCTGACGCTGGCCCTCGCGGTCTATACGGGCGCCTTCATCGCGGAGAACGTGCGCGCCGGCATCCAGTCCGTCTCCAAGGGCCAGACAGAGGCGTCCTACGCCCTCGGCCTTCAGCCCGGGCGCACCATGAGCCTCGTGATCCTGCCGCAGGCGCTGCGCGTGATCATCCCGCCGCTGATCTCGCAGTATCTGAACCTCACCAAGAACAGCTCGCTCGCGCTGCTCATCGGCTACATGGACATCACCGGCACGCTGATGGGCATTACGCTGAACCAGACGGGTCGTGAGTTCGAGACCCTGGGCCTCGGCATGGCGGCCTATCTGACCTTCTCGCTCAGCATCGCCGGCGTGAT
>JBCCLX010000120.1:0-10862 GCA_039026635.1 Pseudomonadota bacterium | reverse complement strand
CTGACGGGGCTGCGCCTCGACGACGCCACCATCGTCACCGCACTTCTTCATGACACGATCGAAGACACGCCGGCCACGGCCGAGGAGATCAAGCGGCTCTTCGGCGAGGAGATCGCCGATCTCGTCGAGGGCGTGACGAAGTTGACGAAGCTCGAGACCTCCTCGCGCGAGGCCGCGCAGGCGGAGAACTTCCGTAAGCTCCTGCTCGCCATGGCCAAGGATGTGCGCGTCATCCTGGTGAAGCTGGCGGACCGGCTGCACAACATGCGCACGATCAGCCCACTGCGCCCGGACAAGCGCCGCCGGATCGCCCAGGAGACGATGGACATCTATGCGCCGCTGGCGGGACGCATGGGCATGCAGGGGATGCGCGAGGAGCTCGAAGACCTCGCCTTCGAAGTGATCCATCCCGAGGCCCGTACCTCGATCCTGCGCCGCTTCGTGAAGCTGCGTCGCGAGACCGGCGATCAGGTGCCTGGGATCGTGGCTGAGATCGAGGAGCTGCTCGCGGGCGAAGGGATGGCCGGCATGGTCTTCGGCCGTGAGAAACGGCCCTACTCGATCTGGCGCAAGATGGAGGAGAAGAAGATTGCCTTCTCCCAGCTCTCTGACATCTACGCCTTCCGGGTGTTGGTGCCTGAGGAGGGGGACTGCTACCGCGTTCTCGGCAGTCTGCATCGCCATTGGCGCGCCGTGCCGGGGCGCTTCAAGGACTACATCTCGAGCCCCAAGGCCAACGGCTATCGCAGCCTGCACACCACCGTCTCGGGCCCCGGCGCGCTGCGCGTCGAGGTGCAGATCCGAACTGATGAGATGCATTCGGTGGCCGAGACGGGCGTGGCGGCCCATTGGAGCTATCGCGATGGCACGCGCACCCAGAACCCCTTTGCCGTCGAGCCCTTCGCCTGGCTCCGCGATCTGGTGGCGCGGCTCGAGAAGGGAGATGAGCCGGCGGAGTTTCTCGAGCATGTGAAGCTCGACATGTACAACGATCAGGTCTTCTGCTTCACGCCGAAGGGCGATGTGGTGGGCTTGCCCCGCGGTGCGACGCCGCTCGATTTCGCCTATGCGATCCACACCAATGTGGGCAATCAATCCGCCGGTGCGCTGGTCGATGGGGCGCGCGTGCCGCTCTGGACCCGGCTGCGCAATGGTCAGCAGGTGGAGATCATCACGGCGGACGGTCAGCAGCCCTCACCCCATTGGGAAGACATCGCGATGACGGGTCGGGCCAAGCACGCGATCCGCCGGGCGCTGCGCGAGCAGCGGCGTGACACCGAGATCCAACTTGGCCGCGATATGGCCGCGCAGGCCTTCTCTCGCTTTGGGCGAGAGGCGGGCGACAAGACCTATCGTGCCGCCGCTGAGAAGCTGGGTTTCAAGGGCACCGATGCGCTCTTTGCCGCACTTTGCCGGTTGGAGATCACTGGGCGCGCCGTTGTGGAGGCGGTCTATCCCGTCCAACCCGTCGAGCAGGTGGAGGAGCATGCCGAGCCCGCCGATCCAAGCCAGCGCGTGATGGGTGTGCCTCGGGGTGTGGCGACCCATTTCTGCACGCATTGCTGGCCGCTCCCGGGCGAACGCATCATCGGCCTGCGCCGCCGCGGCGGGATCACTGTGCACGAGGCCTCCTGTTCGGTTCTGGCGGCCTATGAGGATGATCTGACCCGCTGGCACGATCTGCGCTGGCGCCCCGATGCAGCACGGCGCGCGGCCAACGCGGCACGCATCATCCTCGAACTCGTCAACCAGCCCGGAACGCTCGGCCGCGCCTGCACCCTGATCGGCGAGCAATTCGCCAATATCGCCAATGTGGCCGTGGCGGAGCGCAAGCCCGAGAGTTTTCGAATCACCGTGGACGTGGAGGTCCGCGATCTGCGGCATCTCAACGACATCCTTACCGCTCTCGACGCACAAAGCTTCGTCGCCCTTGCGGTGCGAGCGCGAGACGAGGATGACGGCACGATCTCGGATCAGCCGAGCCTGCCCCTAGGCCAGGCCGCCGCCCGCTGAACCCCCGTCTGGGCCTGCCTGTGGGGCTCGGCGTGGGCGTTCGGTTGGGCATCGGTGTTGGGCGGAGGCTGAGGATTGAGCCGGGTTGAGATGGGCTAAACCGGTGGGGTCGGGATCAGTTGCGCATGAATCGCGCGGTGGCGCTGCAGTGCCGATGCCGTGGGTTTTCTGTGAGGACAGGCGGCTTATCTAACCACGTCACGATGGCGAGCGGATCGCAGAGACCATGATTTTCAAACGCCGGGAGCAACCGCCGCTCGGGGAGCGGCTGCGCCAGTTCATGTACCCTCGCAAGGGTTTCTGGCGGGGCGTGGACTATCTCGGCAAGCGCATCAAGCGGCTGCCCGATAGTCCGCATCGAATCGCGCTCGGCTTTGCCTGCGGCGGCTTCGCCTCCTTCACGCCGCTCTTCGGGTTTCACTTCTTCGTTGCGGCCGCGCTCGCTTATCTGCTGCGCGCCAACCTGCTTGCCTCCGCTTTCGGGACGGCGGTGGGCAATCCGCTGACCTTCCCCTTCATTGCCGCGGCCTCGCTTCAGGTCGGCTTCTGGCTGACGGGGGCGGATGAGGAGCTGTCCTCAAATCTCTCCTTCGGCTGGTTGACCGACAACATCGATCTGATCTTTTGGCCCTATGCGATCGGCGGGCTTCTGCCCGGGCTCGCCTGCGGTGTCTTGTGCTATGGGATCCTTGGACCGATCGTGGCGGCCTATCAGCAGCGCCGCCGCAAGGTTCTGTCGGCCAAGGCCGAGGCGCGCCGCCGGGCGGCCGATCGCGAGCAGGAGGCCTATCAGATGCATGATGCGGAGGGTGACAATGCCTGAGTTCGATAGCGAGGCCGCGCCGCTCACGGCGCCGCTCGGCCGCCTGCGCCTCGGTGTGAACATCGACCATGTCGCCACGATCCGGAATGCGCGTGGCGGGGCCCATCCCGATCCGCTGCGTGCCGCCGCCATCGCCGAGGCCGCGGGGGCGGACGGGATCACCGCGCATCTGCGCGAAGATCGCCGCCACATGACTGATGAGGACATCGAGCGGTTGACTGCGGAGCTGGGCCTGCCGCTCAACTTCGAGATGGCCGCGACAGATGAGATGCAGGCCATCGCCTTGCGCCATAAGCCCCATGCCGTCTGTATCGTGCCGGAGCGCCGGGAAGAACGGACGACGGAAGGCGGGCTCGAGGTGGCGGCGGACGAGAACCGGCTGGCCCATTTCATCGCCCCTTTGCGGGATGCAGGCTGCCGCGTCTCAATTTTCATCGCGGCGGATGCGCGCCAGATCGAAGCCGCCGCCCGGATCCGGGCCGAGGTGATCGAGCTGCATACCGGCAGCTTCTGCGATGCTCATGCCGAGGGCAGGGTGGCGGCCTGCGAAGCGGAGCTCGAGCGTCTGCGCGCCATGGCGCGCTACGGACATCAGCTGGGTCTGGAGGTGCACGCGGGCCATGGATTGACCTTCGAGACCGCCGGCCCTGTGGCGGCCTTTCCGGAAGTGATGGAGCTGAACATCGGCCATTTCCTCATCGGTGAGGCGATCTTCTCCGGCCTCGACAGCGCTGTGCGCCGCATGCGTGAGGTGATGGAGCGCGCCCGGCGCGAGGCTTTCGGCGAGGGTGTCGCTTAAGCGCGGGAGGGTATGGGCAGCAGGCTGAGCGCTGCGCATGGGCCGCCATCGCCGATCCGCCACCTCCCTCCACCTGCCCACCCCCGGTCGGTGACGGATCGGCGCTGCTTGCGGATGCTGTGCTCCGCGCTAGGAAGGGTCGTCGCTATGCCGCTAAGGAGGGCGTCGTGAGAGCCGTCGTTGTCTGCGTTGTCCTCGCCGTCGTCGCGGTCGCGCTGCCGGAGGGCACGGCATCGGCCGAGCCCTCAATCCTCGCCCGTCTCGCCGAACCGCGGACCCATGCGATCATGCGCCACGCCCTGGCGCCGGGCTCGAATGATCCAGCGGACTTCGACATCGCCCGCTGCGAGACGCAGCGCAATCTGAACGGCGATGGCCGTCGTCAGGCATCGCGGGCAGGCGCGATGCTGCGTGAGGCGGGGGTCGCCATCGCCCATCTTTGGACGAGCCAGTATTGTCGCTGCCGAGAGACCGCGGAGCTGATGGCCGTGGCGCCGGTCGTGGAGCAGAGCTTCCTGAACTCCTTCATCAGCGCGCGCTGGACCAAGACCGATCGGCTCGACCGCACCCGCGCGGCGCTGACCGCGCTGACGCCCGAGGAGACGGCCGTGCTCGTCACCCATAACGTGAACGCCGAGGCGCTGACCGGCACCCGTCCGGTCTCAGGCGAGATCCAGATCGTGCGGATCGACGAGAGCGGGGCCATCGAGCTTCTGGGCTCGGTCCGCGTCCCTGTTTTCTAACACATCCCCTCCCCTTTCCCCGTCCTGCCCGCGCCCCGCACCGCCGCCGAGCGCGGGTGGGCGGGTGGAGGGAGGCGGCGGTGCGGGGCGCGGGCAGGCGCGATCTCAACACGGCCTGAGCCAAAGCAACAGAGGCTTGTCCCGCCGATCTCAATCGCTCAGAACCCGGCCATGATCCTCGGCATCGGCACCGACATCGCGGATATCCGCCGCATCGAAAACACGCTCGAGCGCTTCGGCACCCGTTTCGTCAACCGTGTCTTCACCGAGGTCGAGCAGGCGAAGTCTGAGCCGCGCAAGTTGCGCGCGGCCTCCTATGCCAAGCGCTGGGCCGCCAAGGAGGCCTGCTCAAAGGCCCTCGGAACCGGCCTGCGCATGGGGATCGCCTGGCGCGAAATGGAGGTCGTCAACCTCCCGACCGGCCAGCCGACAATGCGCGTGCATGGCGGTGCGGCCGAGCGCCTCGCTCGGCTCACACCGGCGGGCTGGCAGGCGCATCTGCATGTCAGCATCACCGACGATCATCCCTATGCCCAGGCCTTTGTCGTGATCGAGGCACGTCCCTTCCAGTCTTGAACTAGCCCGCAACCAACCCCGAAAGACCCCTGAACTGCGCGGCCGGCGCGTCATCTCAGCACGCTCTCTTTCCTGTGCACCCGGCTGCCCCGGCGTTCCCTTGACTTAGCCGCCCCCGGCCTTTCAAAGAGGCGCCTGTTTCCGGGGAGCGAGGCGCATGGCCAAGGAAGAGCAGAAGAAGGAGGGCGTCTGGGAGACGCTCAAGACGATCTTCTGGGCGCTGCTCATCGCCGCTGTCTTCCGAAGCCTGCTTTTCCAACCGTTCTCAATTCCGTCGGGCTCCATGAAGCCGACGTTGTTGGTCGGCGATTATCTCTTCGTCACGAAATACTCCTACGGCTACTCGAACTACTCCTTCCCATTCGCGCCGTCTCTGTTCTCAGGCCGCATCTGGTCTGCGACGCCTGAGCGCGGCGATGTGGTGGTCTTCAAACACCCGCAATTCGACGCCTGCTCCGAGGGGCCGATCGAGACCGTCGTGAATTTTGTCTCCGGCTTCTTTGCGCCGGTGCCGGTCACCAGCGACTGTGTCGACTACGTCAAACGGATCGTGGGCCTGCCTGGAGACCGCATCCAGGTCACGGACGGGGTGCTTTCGATCAATGGCGAGGCCGTTGCGATCGAGCGGATCGAGGACTTTTCAGAGATCAAAGCGCTTCGGGGCTCACCTCCGCGCCCGCCGCAATGCGCCAATCGCCCGGTGCGCCTCGGCGGTGTCTGCCTCAAGGAGCAGTACGTTGAGACCCTGCCGGGCGGGCGAGACCATCTCATCCTCAACATCACCGGCAGGATGGGGGGCGATGGGTCCGCAGGTGCGCGCAATCAGGACAATACAGGCACGTTCGAGGTCCCGGAAGGCCACTTCTTCTTCATGGGCGACAATCGCGACAATTCGGTCGACAGCCGGTTCCCCTCGGTTGGTTACGTCCCCTTCGAGAACCTGATCGGGCGTGCCGATGTGATCGCGATCTCCTCGGACGGGCCCTTCTGGCAGCTCTGGCGCTGGCGAGGCGACCGGTTCTTCAAGGCGATCGAGTGAGCGCGGCGACCAGGGGCGGGGCGTCTGACGGAGCCTCTGGCGGCGCTACGGGCGGGGCGGCGCCTCCAAAAGCGCGCCCGGGCAGCCTGCGTGCGCTTGAAGGGCTGCAGCCCGCCCTCGGCCATCGGTTCCAGCGGATCGATCTGCTGGCTGAGGCGCTGACCCATCCCTCTGCGGCAGGGCCCGCGCGTCCCGACAATCAGCGCCTCGAGTTTCTCGGCGATCGCGTGCTCGGCCTGGTGATTGCCGAGGTGCTTATGGAGGCGCTGCCCGGTGAGGCTGAGGGGCGCCTTGCTCCCCGCCTGAACGCGCTCGTCCGGCGCGAAACCCTGGCGGAGGTCGCGAACGAACTGGGCCTTGGCGCGCATCTCGTGCTCGGACGCTCCGAGAACACCTCTGGCGGGCGGCGTAAGAAGGCGATCCTGGCCGATGCGACCGAGGCCTTGATCGCCGCACTCTATCTCGACGGTGGCCTAGAGGCTGCTCGCGCCTTCGTGACCCGCCATTGGGCTCACCGTATCACCGCGACCCAGGAAGCGCCGATCGATGCCAAGACGCGGCTGCAGGAATGGGCCCAGGCGCGCGGACTGCCGCCGCCGGACTACAGTCTTGTTGCGCGCCGCGGCCCCGACCACGCGCCCGACTTCACCGTGGCGGTGACGCTGTCCGACGGCACGACCGACGAGGGCCTCGCCTCGACCAAGAAGGCGGCCGAACAGATGGCGGCGGAAGCGATGCTGTCGCGGCTCGAACCAGGGGTTGAGGCCAAGAGTGAACCCCGGAGTGAACCGAGGAGAGAGCCTGGGAGCGAGCCTGGGGAGACGGGCGCATGAGCGATCAGCGCTGCGGCTTCGTCGCCCTCATCGGCGAGCCCAATGCCGGCAAATCGACCCTTTTGAACCGCATGGTCGGCGGCAAGGTCTCCATCGTCACCCATAAGGTGCAGACCACCCGCGCCCGCGTCCGCGGCATCGCCATGGCGGGCCAGACCCAGATCGTCTTTGTCGACACGCCCGGGCTCTTTCGCCCCCGCCGGCGGTTGGACCGCGCGATGGTCTCGGCGGCTTGGGGTGGGGCGGAGGACGCCGATATCGTGGTGCTGCTCATCGAAGCGCATCGCGGCCTGACCACAGGCGTGCAGAGCATCCTCGACGAGCTCGACGCCCATCTGCCCGATGGCAAGCCGCTCGCGCTCGCGATCAACAAGATCGATCGCGTGAAAGCTGAGCAGCTCCTGGCGCTTTCCCAGAAGCTCAACGAGGCCCGCGATTTCGCCGCCACCTTCATGATCTCGGCGGAGAAGGGCTATGGCGTGGAGGATCTGCGCGATTGGCTGGCCGAGCGATTGCCCGAGGGTCCCTGGCACTATCCCGAGGATCAGATTGCTGATCTGCCCCTGCGCCTGCTGGCGGCTGAGATCACGCGGGAGAAGCTGACACTGCGCCTGCATCAGGAACTGCCCTATCAGCTCACCGTCGAAACCGAGACCTGGGAGGAGCGGCGCGACGGCAGCGCCCGGATCGAGCAGGTCGTCTATGTCGCGCGCGACGGGCACAAGGGGATCGTGCTGGGCAAGGGCGGTGCGACCGCTAAGGCCGTCGGCGCCGAGGCGCGTCGTGAGATCGCCGCGCTCCTCGATCGCCCCGTCCATCTGTTTTTGACCGTGAAGGTCCGCCCCAATTGGCTCGAGGAGGCGGAACGTTTTCGCGAGATCGGCCTCGATTGGCGGGACGGGGGCAGCTGAGGCGATGGTCCGCCTCGCCACGGATCTATGGATCGCCGCCTATCGCGCCCGCCTTGATGCGGCAGGGATCTATTGCCATGTGATCGCACGCGGGGACGCGACAGCAGGCGCGGTTCTAGTCAAATTGGCGACGATGGATGGGCGGGCAAGCCTTTGGGCCCGCGCCTATGGCACCAATTTTAAATTGGTTTGGGAGCAAACTGCGCCCACAGGTCCTGAGTCGGAGGTCGATGCCGAGATTTCCAGGCGTCGGCGTGACGACCGCGACTTGTGGGTTTTGGAGATCGAGGATCGGCAGGGAAGGCATTTGCTCGATGAGATGGATGGGCTGGAGCCATGACACAGACAGCGGTTAACATTGTGGTCGGCGCCACTTCGTAAGGTCGGCGGCGAGTCGCAGGCGCGCCGTTGCGTAACGGAACACGTGCCTGGCGAACGAGGAGCGAGCATGGATTGGCGGGACGAGGGCATCCTTCTGCACGCGCGCGAGCATGGGGAAAGCGCCTGCATTATCGATGTGCTCACGATGGCGCATGGCCGCCACGCGGGTCTCGTCCACGGTGGGAAGAGTGCGCGGCTCGGGGCGAGCCTTCAGCCCGGGGCGCAGCTCTCGCTCGAATGGCGCGCGCGCATCGAAGATCATCTCGGGACCTTTAAGCCGGAGTTAATCAAGAGCCGGGCCGGGCTTTTGATGGAGAACCGTGCCGCTTTGGCCGCCTTCAACAGCATGGCGGCGCTGCTGATCACCTATGCACCCGAGCGCGAGCCTGATTTCGAACTCTACGAGGCGAGCTCTGATCTCGTCGAGGATCTGATCCAGCGGCCCTGGGACTGGCCGGGCACCTATGCGCGCTGGGAGGCGACGCTTCTGACCAGCCTGGGCTTCGGCCTCGATCTCGCGCGCTGTGCGGCGACGGGCAAGCGGCATGATCTGGCCTTCGTCAGCCCGCGCACGGGGCGTGCGGTCAGCCGGGAGGCCGGCGGTCCCTTCGCCGATCGGCTGCTGCCGCTCGCCCCGTTTCTCTGCGGGGATGGCATTGTCAGCATGGCCGGCGTGCGCTCCGCCCTGCGAATGACGGGCTGGTTTCTGCGCAACAAGGTCAACACGGCCGTCGGGCACGATATGCCGCTGCCCGATGCGCGGGCGCGTCTTCTCCGCGCCTTCGATCGCCTAGAGCTTCCGCCGCGCGAAGCCAATTCGCCGATGGCGGCGGTCGAACCCTGGCATCGCCGCCTCGGCCTGATCGCCGGTGTGGCCTAGGCGCACCTCCTCGCCCAGCCGATAGACGCAGCCTGCCCCTTGCGCTAACACACAGCGGCCCCAACTGTGCGTGACTGTCGCCAGCCAGTGGCGGTGGGCCTACGCAGATGCGCCGGAGGGTTTATGTCAAAGCCGCCTCTCACGCTGTACCTTGCCGATCCACGCGGTTTCTGCGCAGGCGTCGTGCGCGCCATTGAGATCGTCGAGATGGCGATCGAGAAGTGGGGCGCGCCGGTCTATGTGCGCCATGAGATCGTGCATAATGCCCATGTGGTCGAGGAACTACGCGCAAAGGGTGCGGTCTTTGTCGAGGAGCTCGATGAGTGCCCCGACGACCGACCGGTGGTCTTTTCGGCCCATGGCGTGCCGAAGGCGGTCCCGGCCGAGGCGCAGCGGCGTGAGATGGTCTATCTGGACGCGACCTGCCCGCTGGTCTCCAAAGTGCATATCGAGGCCGAGCGCCACCACGAGCGGGGCTGCCAGATCGTGATGATCGGCCATGCCGGCCATCCCGAGACGGTCGGCACGATGGGTCAGCTGCCCGAGGGCGAGGTGATCTTGGTCGAGACGGTGGAGGATGTGGGCGTAATCGAGCCCCGCGATCCCGACCGGCTCGCCTTCATCACGCAGACGACGCTCTCGGTGGATGACACCGCCGCCGTCGTCGCCGCACTCCAGGCGCGGTTCCCCAACATCGTGGGGCCCCATAAGGAAGATATCTGCTACGCGACGACCAATCGCCAGGCCGCTGTAAAGGCCATGGCGCCCAACCTCGATGCGCTGCTCGTGGTGGGCGCCCCTAATTCGTCGAACTCACGCCGCCTGGTCGAGGTCGGGACGGCGGCGGGTGCGGCCTATGCCATGCTGGTCCAGAGCGCGAAGGACATCGATTGGCGGGCGCTCGAGGGGATCAAGGTTGTGGGCGTGACGGCCGGGGCGAGCGCGCCCGAGATCCTGGTCAAGGGCGTCGTCGACGCCTTTGCCGAGCGCTATGACACCACGATCGAGCGGGTCGTCACCGCCGAAGAAAACGTCAGCTTCAAGGTGCCGCGCATCCTCCGCCAGACCGCGTGAGGCAGATGGCGCGGCTCTCGGAGGGAACGGGATGACGGACGCTGACGATCCTTCCGTCGATACGCAGACGGTCGCCTTCTACGACGAGAATGCTGAGGACTATGCCGTCTGTGCCGCGACGGAGCACGGGCGAGACCATCTTGCGCTCTTTGCCGCCGATTTGCCTGCTGGTGCCAAGGTTCTGGATTTCGGGGCCGGTGAGGGTTGGGCCGCTGGCCTGCTCGCCGAGGACGGGTTCGAGGTGCTGGCCTGGGATGCCTCGGAGGCGCTCCTCGCCCTCGCCGCTGCGCGCCCAGGTGTTGAGACCCGGCAAGCCCTCTTCGATGAGCTGGATGAGAGCGAGGCCTTCGATGGGGTCTGGGCGTCGTTTTCCCTTCTCCATGCCCCGCGCGCGACGCTGCCCGAGCATCTGGCGCGGATCCATGAGGCGCTCGTCCCCGGCGGCCGTTTCTTCCTTGGCCTGAAGGAGGGGACGGGCGAGAAGCGCGACAAGCTTGGCCGTCGCTACAGCTATTTCAGCAGCGATGAGGTGATCGAGGCGCTCTCGAACGCGGGCTTCGACATCCTGCGAGCGACCAGCGCCGACGGTGAGAGCTTTGTCGGTGCCACCGAGACCTTCCTCTATTTCCACGCCCG
This sequence comes from Pseudomonadota bacterium, assembly GCA_039026635.1. Taxonomy (GTDB): domain Bacteria; phylum Pseudomonadota; class Alphaproteobacteria; order Rhodobacterales; family Rhodobacteraceae; genus Thermohalobaculum. The sequence goes on along the minus strand of JBCCLX010000120.1, from coordinate 154 downwards.
GCGCGCTGAATGGACGAGGGCGACTTGGCCCCGCCGCCGGACGGGCTCTATGCCTACACAGATGGCGCCTGCAGCGGGAACCCCGGGCCCGGCGGCTGGGGTGTGGTGCTTGAGGCCGTGCGCGAAGGCGCGATCGCCAAAGCGCGCGAGCTTT
>JBCCLX010000119.1:0-10997 GCA_039026635.1 Pseudomonadota bacterium | reverse complement strand
GGTCAGGCATGACAATACCTTGCGAGGCGGCGGGTTGTGAGGCGGATGTGGGAGGCGTTGATCCAGGCCTCGGCGAAGGCGACGGACTTCTCCCAGTCCTTGGCCAGCCTTCGGCACCGTCCGAGCCAGGCGAAGGTGCGCTCCACGACCCATCGGGGGGGCAGCACTTCGAAGCCTTTGGCGGTGTCGGAGCGCTTGACGATTTCAACCGTCCATTCGCCGATCCGGTCGAGCGCGCCGCGGAGTTTCGGGCCTGCATAGCCGCCATCAGCGAAGACGTGCCGGAGCCAGGGGCAGGCTCTGCGGATCGACGCGAGCACCGCGGGCGCGCCGTCGCGGTCCTGGACATCGGCAGCATGCACGACCAGCCCGAACAAGAGGCCGATGGTGTCGACGACCGCGTGACGCTTGCGGCCGTTGATCTTCTTTCCGGCATCGAAGCCCCGGACACCGCCGCTTTCGGTGGTCTTCACCGTCTGGCCGTCGATGACGCCGGCTGTCGGCTGGGCATCGCGCCCTTCCAGCTCGCGGGTTTCCATCGCCAGGGCGAACCGGATCGTGTGAAGCAGCCCGCGATCGCGCCACTCATAAAAGTACCGCTGCACGGTCGTGTAGGGCGGGAAGTCCTTCGGCAGCATCGCCCACTGGCAGCCCGTCGTCGCGATGTAGCGGATCGCGTTCACGACCTCGCGCAGGTTCGCCGTTCGAGGGCGACCCAGACGCTTTGGCGGCGGCATGAAGGGCGCGATCAGCGCCCACTCGCGATCCGTCATGTCGCTTACGTAGCGCCGCGTCTCCCGCCGGTACTCGCGGCGGGCGGTTTCAGTCCAGGGCATCGTCGGCTCCGTCCAGTCTGGCAACCGGACAGAATCACAACCCACTGAAACCGCTCAACTCTTTTCGAGTTGGGCTCTCAAGCGACGTCGAGGACCAGTTTTCCCTTCGCGCGCCCGGTCTCGAGAAGGGCATGAGCCTCGCGCAAGCTCTCCACTGAGAGCGTGCCGAAGTGTCGGCCCACCGTGCTCCGCAGCTGTCCCTCATCGACGAGGCGCGCCACACGGGCCAGGAGGCGACCCTGCTCGGCGATATCGCCGGTGGCGAACATCGAGCGCGTGAACATGAATTCCCAATGCAGGCTGATGGATTTGAGCTTGAGCTTGGCGATGTCGAACTGTGCCGGATCGTCGATTAAGCCGAAGCGGGCCTGGGGCTTCATGGCCTCGACGATCTGATCGAGATGCTGATCGGTGCCGTTGGTGGAAATGACATAATCTACCCCGTCGGGCACGATCTCGCGCACGGCCTCGGCAAAGGGGCCTGCATGGCTGACCACATGCTGCGCCCCCATCTCGCGCACCCAGGCCTCGGTTTCCGGGCGGGAGGCTGTGCCAATCACCGTGAGCCCCGTCAACGCGCGCGCCAGCTGGATCGCGATCGAGCCGACACCGCCGCCGGCGCCCATGATCAGCAGGCTCTCGCCCGCACCGCCGCCCTCCGCGATGCGCAGGCGATCGAACAGCATCTCCCAAGCGGTGATCGCCGTGAGCGGCAGCGCCGCCGCCTCGGCGTAGCCAAGGCTCGTCGGCATCTTGGCGACAATCCGGTGATCGACGGTCTGCTGCTCGGCCTGCGCGCCCGGACGCGTCAGATCGCCCGCGTAATAGACCTTGTCGCCCGGCACGAAGCCCTCGACCGCGCTGCCCACGGCCAAGACATCCCCCGCCGCATCCCAGCCCAGGATCCGATGCGGCCCCTCTGGCGCGAAATTGGCGCGAACCTTGTAGTCCACGGGATTGATCGAGACGGCACGGGGCGCGACCAGCAGATCCAGCGGCCCGGGCTCTGGCGGCGGCACCTCGAGGGCCACGATCGCATCCGGGGCATCGAGTGGGCGGGGGGCGGTATGTCCGAAGGCTTTCACCGGCGTTCTCTCCATCGCGTGAGTGGATGGCACAGAGCTGGGGCCTGCCCTAGGATGGCGGGAGAGGTGAGCTCTGGCTCACGTGGTGAGGAGTGCGCGATGCACGAACGCTATGATTGCGGTCCGGGCTGCCCGGTCGCGGCCTGTCTCGACGTGATTGGGGGCAAATGGCGGGGTTCGGTGCTCTTCCTGTTGCTCGACGGTCCCGTGCGCTTCAATCCGTTGCGCAGGCTCCTCGGCGAGCCGCCGGCGCGGGTTCTCTCTGATCAGCTCAAGGCGTTGGAAGCGGCGGGGCTTGTGGATCGGCGCGTCGTCGTCGGTACGCCGCCCGAAGTCCACTACGGGCTGACGCCCAAGGGGAAGGCCCTGGAAACGGCGCTGCGCGCGCTCGCCGATTGGGGGCTCACGCGCATGATGGAGGAGGGCGCGGCGCTGCCCAATGACCGCGCGACGCGCCAGCGTGCGGCCGAACTCGCCCTCGCCGCCCCCGTCAGGCCGGGCAAAACAGGATGACGCGCTTTGGGTGGCGGATCTTCGGGGTTCTGCTCGTGGTCATTGCCGGGTTCGGCCTGATGGTGCGCGCGGCCGATCATCCGACGGAGCGCTGGCACATCAACCCGGTGGATGCGGTGCGCACGGGCAAGCCCAACGATTATGTGGCAGCCCCCGAGGGCGCCGTCGCCGCTGAGATCGATCGCCTGCTGCTCTCCGCGCCGGCCGATCCGCTCATGGCCTTCGATCGCGTCGCCCGCTCCGCCCCGCGCACGAATGTTGTCGCCGGTAGCGTGGCCGAGGGGTTCATCACCTATGTCCAGCGCTCGGCCCTGATCGGGTTTCCCGACTATGTGAGTGTGGTCCGGATCGACAGCACACCACCATCGATCGCGATCTGGTCGCGATCGCGCTATGGCTATTCCGACATGGGCGTCAACAAGGCCCGGATCGACGCGTGGCTGCAGGAGGCGGGGTTCGAGTAGACGCGCTACCGGACAGATGCGACGGTGGGCCTTCCGCAGAAGCCCTGGTCAAGGCCCGCTAGACGCCCGGGCAGCCCTCGCCCTGATGGCGCCAGATCGTCAGATTGTCGGCCTGTTCGCACCGCGAGAGGACATCGCGCCTTCCGATCCGCAGACAAGAAAGTTCGCCGATCTCAACCCGACCGCCGGTGCTGTCGGTGCAGTAGCAGTCAGGGTAGGTGTAGCCCTCCTTGGCGGGAGGACGTACAAAGCCGCGCTGGGCGGTGGTGACGGTGCTGACCTCATCGGCCGCAACCGGCGTCGGCGCGGTGACCCCGAGAAGCGGAGCCGCGCACATTAGGGCGAGAGCGAGCGCAAAACGTGTCATCTAGCGACGCTACATCGGGATGGCGAATCCGCAAAGCCCGTTGTTAGGGCCGAGGTGTAACCCTTGCGCACCCTCTTGACCGTCTGCTGGTCCAGGGCCTACGCGCGGGGCCATGTTGCCTCAGGAACGTTTGGACGAGATCCTTGGGCGCGCCGAATACCTGGAGGCGCGGCTGGGAGAGGCGTCCGATCCCGCCGAGATCGCCAGTCTGAGCCGAGACTATGCGGCCCTGCGCCCCGTCGTGGCCTCCATCGAAGCCTGGCGGAAGGCGCGCGTAGCCTTGGCGGAGGCTGAGGCCATGCTCGACGATCCGGAGATGCGTGCGCTGGCGCGTGAGGAGGCGACGGGGATCGAAGCCCGGTTGCCGGCGCTCGAGCAGGAGGTGCGTCTGGCACTCCTGCCTCGCGACGCAGCGGATGAGGGTGCGGCGATCGTGGAGATCCGACCCGGCACCGGTGGGGATGAGGCAGCACTCTTCGCTGCGGATCTGATGCGCATGTATGCCCGCTTCGCCGAGGAGCGCGGCTGGCGGTTTGAGGTCCTCGAGGAGAGCCTGGACCCGCTCGGCGGTCTGCGCGAAGGCGTGGCGGCTGTGCGCGGCGAAGGGGTCTTTGCGCGACTGAAGTTTGAGAGCGGCGTGCATCGCGTCCAACGCGTGCCGGTGACCGAGAGCGGGGGGCGCATCCATACCTCGGCGGCCACGGTTGCTGTCTTGCCCGAGGCGACGGATGTGGACATCGAGATCAAACCCGAGGACCTGCGGGTGGATACCATGCGCGCTTCGGGTGCTGGCGGGCAGCATGTGAACACCACCGACAGCGCCGTGCGCATGACGCATATCCCCACGGGCATCGTCGTCACCGCCTCGGAGAAGTCGCAGCACCAGAACCGGGCGCGGGCGCTCGAGGTGTTGAAGGCGCGGCTATACGATCGCGAACGCCAACGCGCCGATGCCGAACGCTCGGCAGAACGCCGGGGCCAAGTGGGCTCGGGGGATCGGTCCGAGCGTGTGCGCACCTACAACTTCCCTCAAGGCCGGGTGACGGATCATCGGATCGGGCTCACGCTTTATCGGCTGGAGCAGGTGATGGCCGGCGATCTCAAGGAGATCGTCGACGCGCTGGTCGCGGCGGATCAGGCGGCGCGCCTGGCGGAGGCCGGGTTCTGAGCGGCGCTCATCAAACCGGGCAGAGGGGGCAGGTGAGGCTGGCTGGGCTCTCGCGGGCGGCGGCGCTGCGCGTCGTCTCGGCGCGCCTCTCGGCTGCTGGTGTGCCGGGGCCCGGGCGCGATGCGCGGCTTCTGCTCCGTCATGTCACGGGCCTCGATGCAGCAGCGCTTCTGCGCGACGATGCTGCGTGCCTGACCGCCGAGGAGGCCGTCCGGCTCGAGGCTGCCACACAGGCTCGTGCTGCACGCCGGCCGCTGGCCCAGATCACGGGTACCCGCGCCTTCATGGGCCGCGCGTTCACGGTTACATCAGACACGCTCGACCCGCGCCCTGAGACGGAACTCTTGGTCGACTGCGCTCTCCAGGGACCTGCGCCAGCGCGCTTTGCGGATCTGGGGACGGGGACGGGGTGCATCCTCGTCTCTCTGCTGGCGCAGTGGCCGACTGCCGAGGGGATCGGGACCGATTTGTCGGCCGAGGCGCTCGCTGTGGCTGAGGCGAACGCGGTGCGCCACGGCGTCGCCGATCGGGCGCTCTTCTTGCGTACATCATGGTGCGACGGGCTCTCGGCCGGGCTCGACCTCATCGTCTCCAACCCGCCCTACATTGCGGCCGAGGAGCACGCCCGGCTGGAACCCGAGGTGCGGGCGTACGAGCCGCGCGGCGCGCTGGTCCCCGATCCCGATCCTGGGCGCGACGGCCTTGGCGCCTATCGCGCCATCGCCGCCGCTGCTGTCGCACCGCGCTGCCTGCGTCCGGGTGGACGGCTGATCCTCGAGATCGGGGCGACGCAGAGCGCCGCGGTATCGGCCATCCTCGCTGAGGCGGGCTTCGATCAGATCCTCTGCCACCGCGATCTGGAGGGCCGCGACCGCGTTATCACGGCTCAACGTGCCTCTTTCTCGAACGCAGAGGCATGAAAATGGCGGATTGTCGCAGAATAGACGTTGAGGCTTCAGCGTGAGCGGCTATAACGAGGGTGGCTCTGCAGGAGAGGCGCGCGTGGGTCGCGCGGAACGGGCAGGGCCATCACGCCCCAGTATCTTGTATGCCGGCCGGCAGCGGTCCGCTGGCGTCATGGGGGCTGACCGTCGAGGACGGCATGGGATGCTTGGACCTTTGGGTCTGAGCTGGCCGAAGTAGCGGACCGAGATGAGACCAGCACAGAAATCGAGCCGCGCGCGTGGTCGCGGCAGGGCGAAGAACGGCGGCGGCGGTGGCGGCAACAACGTCAACCGCGTGTATGAGAGCGCCGGTCCCGAGGGAAAGGTGCGTGGCACCCCCCAGCAGATCGTCGATAAGTACTTGAGCCTGGCGCGCGATGCCCAGACCTCGGGCGACCGGGTGATGGCGGAGAACTTTCTCCAGCATGCCGAGCACTATCAGCGCATCCTGTTGACGGCCCTGGGCACGCAGGAGAGCCGGCGAGAGGACGTGGGTGACGAGGACGAGGGGCGCGAGGAGCGTGCGGCGGCCAACGGCCACAGCAACGGTCAGCTCAACGGCCATGCGCCCGTCCAGGACGCCGAGGACGTCACCGCCGAGGAAGGCGAGGCGGAGAGCGGCGAGAGCAACGGCCAGATGGCCGGCCCGGGCGGGGCCAAGCGCGGGCGCCGCGGCCGGGGTGCGCGCGGTCCGGGCGATGCGGGCCCGGCGGAGACAGCGCCCGGTGAACAGCCACAGCCCGATGTCGTGGCCGTCGAGGACGCGGCTGTGGGAGAGAGCGCGCCGGTGCAGGAGAGCGATCGGCGCGAGGAGCCGGAGATCGCAGGCTTCGGCACGATCGAGCCCGAGGGTAGCGCCGATCTGATCGTCGAGACTTCCGAGGAGAGCCCGCGCCCCCCGCGGCGGCGGCGGCGCAAGGCCGAGCCCGCGGCTGAGAGTGCCGAGGAAGCCAGCGGTGGTCAGGCCGATGCCGGCGAGGAGGCGAGCGGGGAGGCCTGAGCGCCCGCTCCTTCCGCCCGTCCGGCCATCAATCGACGAAGAGTGGCTGCCGAGCCCCTCTCAGGCGTGCAATCAGGGGGCTTGGAGCAGGCTGTCCAGCGCCCCCGCCAGCGCCGCAAACTCCGCGATACTGAGCGTCTCCCCCCGCCGCGTGGGATCGATACCGGCGTGGGAGAGCAGCGTCTCGGGGGGCGGGCCAAGCCCCTTCAGCGCCTGTCGGAGCATCTTGCGCCGCTGGTTGAAGGCGGCGGCGGAGACTTGCTCGAGGCGTCGCGCCGGCACCTCGGCGATGGGCGTACGGGGACGCAGGCGAAGAACAGCCGAGGTGACCTTCGGTGGCGGCGTGAAGGCCTTGGGCCCCACCTCAAAGAGCAGCTGCGGCTCAGCGCGCCACTGCGCAAGCACGGCGAGCCGGCCATAGGCCTTGGTACCAGGCCGCGCCACGGTCCGTTCCGCCACCTCCTTCTGGAACATCAGCGTCAGCGACTGCCAGCGGGGTGGCCAGACCTCCGGCGTCAGCCAGCGGACCAGAAGCTCGGTGCCGATGTTATAGGGCAGGTTGGCGACGATCTTGAGCGGCCCCTCGATCCCGGGGAGCGGGTCATGGGTGAGCGCATCGGCCTCGATCACCTCGAGCCGGCCGGGATAGGCGGCGGCGACCTCGGCCAAGGCAGCGATGCACCGTCGATCCCTCTCGATCGCGACCACGCGCGCAGCCCCCTCCATCAGGAGCGCCCGCGTGAGCCCGCCTGGCCCCGGCCCGATCTCCAGGACCGTGACATCCTCGAGCGGACCTGCTGCGCGGGCGATGCGACGGGTGAGATTGAGGTCGAGCAGAAAATTCTGGCCGAGCGCCTTCCGCGCCTGCAGGCCATGGGTAGCGATCACCTCGCGCAGCGGGGGCAATCCGTCCGGCTCAGGCGCCGCGGTCGCGGGCCTTGCGGGCGCTGATCCTGGCTCGGGCAGCGCTCAGGCCTCCGCCACGACAGGCATGGCCGCCCGGTTCTCGGCCATCTTGGCGGCCAGCCGGATGGCGGCGATCAGGCTCGTTGGCTCAGCGATGCCGCGACCGGCAATGTCATAGGCCGTGCCGTGATCGGGGGAGGTGCGCACGAAGGGCAGACCGAGGGTGACATTGACCCCCTCATCGAAATCGAGCGCCTTCACCGGGATCAGCGCCTGGTCGTGATACATGGCGAGCGCCGCGTCATAGCGCGCGCGGGCGCTGGCGTGGAACAGGGTGTCAGCCGGATGCGGGCCCGTGACCTGAAGGCCCATGGCGCGCAAGCGCTCGATCGCGGGGATCACCGTCTCGATCTCCTCGCGTCCCAGCGCCCCGCCTTCGCCGGCATGGGGATTAAGGCCCGTGATGGCGAGGCGCGGCTCGGGGATCGCGAAGTCGCGGGTGAGGGCCTCGGCAGTGATCCGCGCCGTCTCGATGATCAGATCGGCGGTGAGCAGGGTCGGGATGGCCGCCAGCGGCTCATGGATCGTGATCGGCACGGTGCGCAGTCTGGGCCCTGCGATCATCATCACCGTGCGCGGCACGCCGCCAAGCTCGGCCAGAAACTCGGTGTGGCCGGGAAACGCAAAGCCCGCGCCATCATAGAGCGCCTTCTTGTTGATCGGGTTGGTCACCACACCCGCCGCTTCTCCGGTGCGGGCAAGCGAGACGGCACGCTCGATCGCAGCGATCACCACAGGCGCATTGGCAGGGTCAGGGCGCCCCGGCGGCGCTGGCGCGGCCAAAGGGTGCGGGAGGATCGGGAGGGCCGTGGCGAAAGCCGCCATGGCTTCGGCCGGCGTCGCGATCTCTGCGATGGGCAGCCCCGGTGCCAATGCGGCGATGCGGGCGGGATCGTCGATCAGGAAGAAGGGCGCACCCTGCGCGCGCCAGGCGGAAACCGTGATCTCCCCGCCAATCCCCGCGGGATCGCCCATCGTCAGCGCAAGGGGCGCCGCCAGCGTCACTGCCGGAACTCGATCAGCGCGTCGCGACGCAATTCTTGCAGCAACCCCTCCGCCAGGCGACTGCTCTGCTCCTCGACGATTTCGCGCCGGATCTGCTCGCGCACGGCCGGATCGCCCACGGCGCCTGAGCCGCTCGAGGAGCGCCGATCCAGCAGCCTGATCAGGGACAGGCCACCAGGGACGGGGATCGCGTCCGAGATCTCACCTGGCTGGAGGCGCGAGAGGCGCTCGGCCAGCTCCGGCGGCAGCGTCGCGCTCGAGACCCAACCAACCTCACCCCCGGCCTCTGCCGTGGGCGCGGAGGAATACTGCCGTGCAGCTGCGGCAAAGTCCGCGCCTTGCGCGATCTCGCTACGCAAGCGGTCGGCCAAGGCGCGGGTCTGCGCCTCCGTCCGGCCGTCCCCTGTCATCGGCAGGCCGATCTCTTGCAGCCGATAATCCTCGCGCCCGCCACCGCCGCGCAGCTGGATCTCCGCGTCGATCTCCGCCTCGCCCGGCTCGATCCGGCTGGCGAAGCGGGCGCGCACCACCTCGTTCCACACGACCGAGGCGCCGACGAAGTCATCGACGGCCTGGCGCGTGATCTGCTGGTTGATCAGCAGCGCTTCGAACTCGTCCGGGCGGGCGCCGACCCGTTCCGCCAGTTCCGAAAAGCCCGCATTCAAGGCCTCGTTGTTCATGCGCAGGCCAAGCCTGTCACCGGCCTCGATCTTCAACCGGTCGTCCACCAGGCGACGCAGCGCCTCCTCGCGCAGCGCCTCATTGCTGGCGGCTGGAAAGCCCAGCACGCGCATCAGGCGCACGCGTTGGTCGATATCGAAGCCCGTGATCGCACTGTCATTCACCACGGCGACGGGGCGCAGCATGGTGCTCTGCGCATTCGCCAGAGGGGCAATCAGGAGGCATAGGCCAAGGATCAGGATCCGCATGGGCAGGCTCGCAGTCGGCTCGGTGTCAGTCACCGCTCCCGGGGACGGCCGCTCAGCGATCCGCATCCTCGAAAACGCGCGTCGTGAAGTCGGTATCCTGGGACGCGCCGGAAAGCGAGTCGCGGAAGTCGGTGAAGCTGTTGTCGCCGAAGAGACCGTCGCGCGTGACCGAGGAGCCGAGGGTCAGCAGGCGCAGCTGCACGCCGAAGGAGGTCGATGCCGGATCGTTCTCGCTCTCGGTGAAATTGCGGCGCAAGAAGAGATCGAGCGCACAGCACTCATTGGCAAAGCTGAGCGAGCCGCCGACGGCCACGAACTCGTCCACCTGCAGGTCGCGCTGCATGTAGCTGGAGACACGCCACTCGGGCGTGACTTGCAGGGCGGCCAGGGCCGTGATCTCTTCGCGGTCATCCTCTGAGACGGTGAAGGGCGTTTCTTCGAGGAAGACGTAGCCGGCCCCAAGATTGGCCGGGCCGATGTTGAGGCTGCCGAAGACCTCGTTGCGGCTCAGGCTCTCGCTGTCGAAGCGCAGTCGCTGGCGGACCGACGCGATGCCGCGATAGCCGGCCGACCAGGCGGCGACCCAGTCCGAGGTGGTGCCGTTGAGCCCCGTGCCAGCCTGGAACTCGTCGGCCTCGGCGAAGCGCACCACGCGCCCGACCGTGGCGTCGAAGCGCAGCCCGTCGTCAGAGAGGAGTTCGTAGCGGATCCCGAGGTTGAAGCGCGGGCCTTCCTCGACCGCGTCGAAACCCGAGAACCGGCTCTCGCTGAAGAGGTTGAACTCATCGAACTCGGTCTGCTGGCTGTCCTCGTTGCTGATCTTCTCGCCATTGCCGCCGAAGGGTGCGGCGATGAACTGCGCGATGGGCTCCACGATATGGGCCGAGCCGCTCTCCTGCTGCCAGATGAGCGGATAGCGCGCCTCGAGACCGGCGAGTGGCGCGAAGCGAAGCTCCGTGTCATCCTCGCCCACCCCAGCATCCTGGAAGGACAGAAAGAGGTCGCCGCGCAGTTCGGCAAAGCCGCGCAGCGCAAGCCCCACAGGCAGCACGAACTCCCGCTCCCAATCGGCGCCGAGCGAGATCCGCGTCGTATCCTCGCCCTCGTTGCGGAAGAGCGTTTGCGTGTCGGCAAAGAGCCCAAGCTCACCCCCGACCCTGGGAAGCCCAAACTCCTTGCGCAGCGCCACATCCGGGAGCACGCGCGGGATATCGCCGGCGGGCTCGTCCCCGCGCAGCGATTGGAAATAGAGCGCCTCGATCTCGTAGAAGCCGTCGTTCCAGTAGTTGCGGAGGAAAAGCTCGGAGGTCAGCCGGTCCTCATCCGAGATGTCGTAATAGCCCAGGTAGTCGTCATCTGAGGCGAACTTGACGTCCCAGCCCCAGCGCGCGCCGTCATCGAGCGCGCTGAGATCAAACAGACCATCCGTGTCCACATGGCCAAGCAGTTCCTGCTCTCCCGTGAAGGTCGAGGTTCCGACCGAGCCGCGGAAGTTGAGGGCGCCATTGCGGAAGAGGTGGCGGTACTGCAGATCCAGGAAACTGCCATCCTCGCTCGTGAAAAACGGCTGGAGCGTGAGATCGGACTGGTCGTCGATGGCGATGAAAAACGGCGTGCGCAGCCCAAAGCCGAAGTTGCCGGCGCGAAAGTCCGGCGTGAGGAAGCCTGTCGCGCGCTCCACCGTCGGGTCCGGGTGCTGGAAATAGGGCAGATACCCGAT